>JAITWN010000074.1 GCA_031285245.1 Chromatiales bacterium
GACTTTGGTCTCGAAGGCATCGTTAGCACCGATATCGCAGGTTTCGATACGGCGTACGATCTTGCTGTGCAAGCCGATGGTAAGATCGTGGTGGCAGGCGAGGCCGGTCGCGCTGCGCACGTATTTGCGCTCGCACGTTACCTTGATGACGGCACGCCCGATGCGAGCTTTGGCGATGGTGGTGTCGTAGCGACGGATTTCGGCTTTGATGCCAGTGCCACCGCGCTCGCACTACAAGCCGATGGGCGGATCGTGGTCGCGGGCTATGCGCGCGCTGATTCAGGGGGAAGTGCTCGCTGTCACTACGTCATTGCCCGTTACGATGACAGTGGCGCGCTCGATGAGCGGTTCGGTGCTGGTGGCGTTGCCGTGCTCGATCTTGGCGATCGCGGCGGCTGTGATCATGTGGCGCTGGCTTTGCAGTCCGATGGCCGCATCGTCATCGCTGTGGGGTTCATGGCGCAGGATGCGCGCAATGCTGACATGATCGTCGCGCGCCTCGCTACTGATGGCCGTCTCGATAGTGAATTCAATGCGGGTGGCGAACAGCCCGGAATGGTCATCGCCGATTTCGGCGGTGATGATCATGCCTATGCGGTGCTCGTGCAGTTTGATGGCCGCATCGTCGCCGCTGGGCAGACTCGCGATGGCAAGACTCAATCCGCGGCGCTGGTGCGCTACCTGCCCGATGGCCAGCTCGATACGGGATTCGGCGGCAGCGCGCGTGGACTCGTTGCGGTCAAACTCGATGGCTATGAGTGCTCGAGCGCGCAGGCTCTGGTGCAATTGCCAGATGCCAGGATTGTTTTCACGGGCGCGGCAGAGGAGCGCTGCGGCGAGAACGCGCATCAGTTTCTGCTCTATTCATTGACGCCAAACGGTCTTGAAGACAAGGCGACCGTTGCCGGCGTGAGCGCGGGCGATGGCGTCGCCTATGCGATCGCCGTGCAGCCTGATTACCGTGTTTTGCTGACGGGTGTTGCAGCATCAGGCGGCGATACCCAAGTGGCCATGGCGAGATTTTTCTGCGGCAGCGAGCAGGATGCTCCCTGGAATCTGTTGCCCTATGAGGCCAATTTCGCGAACGTCAACGGCGCGCCGAGAGGCGAACTCGCAACCACCGAATTTGTCGCCGTCCAGGGTTTTGACAGCAATATCATCGTGCCGATCCGTGTGTTCGATGGCGAGTACGCGCTGAATGGATCAAGCGAATACACGACAGCGCCCGGCTGGGTCCAGCTCGGCGATGAAGTCAGCGTGCGCCACATCAATAGCACAGAGCTTCAGGGCGTGGTGACGACGCGGGTCGTCATGGGCGGTGTGCGCCCGGCTAATAATCTCACACTTTTCCTCGGCCCAAATGCGGAGCTGAGTTTCACCAGCACATCATCTGCTTCAGGAACAGGCGCTGGCGCGGGGAGCGGCGCGCTCGATACCTTCGCGCTTGCCACGCTGCTCTGTGCCGCATTTATCATCGGCACCCGGCGTGGGCGCTGACGGCTGCATTCGCGCACTTTTCTGCAATTTGTACGTCGTGATACCATCGCACCTCGTGTTAGGGAGCCGCTGAAAAACCTCCGTCATGGCGAGGCGAAGCCGAAGGAGTCCATGTGGCGGTCTGGATTGCCACCGGGCTTGGCCGTCTCGCGCCTCTCGGAGTGACGAAGCGGGATTTTTCAGGCCTTCCTTAGCCGATAAGCTTCGGCGTCGCTCTCCCGTAGTGATCACCGCCAGCCTCTCAAGCAGGAGATACCATGTCCCTCTTGTTTTCGAAGTACACGCTTGGGACCACCCAACTGCAAAATCGTTTGGTGATGGCGCCGCTCACGCGTTGCCGCGCCATTGGCAATGTGCCAACGCCGCTGATGGTCGAATATTATCGCCAACGAAATTGCGCTGGTTTGGTCATCGCCGAAGGCACATCGCCCTCTGCAGATGGCCTCGGCTATGCGCGCATGCCGGGGATTTATTCTGAAGCGCAAGTGGCGGGATGGCAGAAGATCACCGCGGCGGTGCATGAAGGCGGCGCGAAGATGTTCGTGCAGTTGATGCACTGCGGACGCATCAGTCATCCGCTCAATCTGCCTAAAGGCGCGCGTATTCTCGCGCCTTCTGCGGTGAAGGCAGCAGGCGAGATGTACACCGATGCTGAAGGCATGAAAGAAACGCCAGTGCCGGAAACGATGAGCTTGGCGGATATCAAAATCACCATCGCTGATTTTGCTGCCGCGGCACGTAACGCGATCCGCGCTGGTTTTGACGGCATCGAATTGCATGGCGCCAATGGTTATCTGCTCGAGCAGTTCATCCGCCCGAATTCCAATCAGCGCACGGATAGTTATGGTGGCAGCATCGAAGGGCGCGCGCGTTTCGTTTTGGAAACAGCGCAAGCTGTGATCGATGCCATTGGTAAGGACAAAGTCGGCATTCGTCTTTCACCTTACGGCGCATTCAACGATATGCCGTTTTATGAAGGTATGGAGGCCGATTACGCCTGGCTTGCAGAGCGGCTGAGTCAACTTGGCTTGGTGTATGTGCATCTGGTCGATCATTCATCGATGGGTGCGCCCGCAGTGCCGGATTCGATCAAGCAGATCTTGCGCGCGCGCTTCAAAGGCGCATTGATTCTCTCTGGCGGCTACGATGCTGCGCGTGCTGAGAGTGATCTTGCTGTCAAGCGTTGCGATCTTATCGCCGTTGGTCGTGCATTCATCGCCAATCCGGATCTGCCGAGGCGCTGGCAGATCGGTGCACCGCTCAACACGCCCGACGCCAGCACGTTTTATAGCGCGGACGCGCATGGTTATACCGATTACCCCGCGCTTGGCTGAGCGCATTCATTGCAGTTCAATTCGGAGAATGTTTATGAAAATGTCGATGTACCAGGCTTCGGTCCCCGTGTTCGTGCGCGCACTCAATAACCTTGCCGCCATCCTTGCAAAGGCCGAAGCACATGCCAAAGCAGAAAAAATCGATCCGGCAGTACTAGTGCAGGCGCGGCTCTATCCCGACATGCTGCCGCTATCCAAGCAGATCCAAATCGCTTCCGACAACGCCAAGGGCCTCGCCTCCCGGCTTGCTGGTGTGGAAATACCGAAATTTGAAGACAACGAAAGCACGCTGCCCGAGCTGATTGCGCGCCTGCGTAAAACGGTGGATTACTTGCAGACCTTCAAGCCCGAGCAGATCGACGGCAGCGAAGATAAAGCCATCGAGCTGCCCATGCATGGCGGCGGCGTACTCAAACTCCAGGGCGCAGCCTACCTCTCACAGCGCGCACTACCCAACGTCTTTTTCCACTGCGCCACCGCATACGCCATCCTGCGCCACAACGGCATCAAGATTGGCAAGGACGATTTTCTCGGTAAGTAAGCTTCATCAGCAAACCATGGCGGAGCCAAAGGCTCCGCCATGGTTTTTGTCCCGCAGATTGATGTGTATTTCATAGCTTGGGCTGAGCTTGCGAAGCCCAACATCCCACCAAGAAACACCAGCATATCCAATCGGTGAGCGTAGAACGTTGGGCTTCGCAAGCTCAGCCTAATCTATGAACTAATGTTAATCGTTCAAACGGATGAGGCTATGACATGGCACATTGGCTTGTTTTGAATGAGCGCAATACCTATTGCTATGTACATTGCGCGCCATCATCGTTCGAAAATTATTTTCAACAGAGGATTGCTTTTTTCATTGCGTTCAATCATCGTTCCCTCTGTTGCTGATTTTGATAGACGCCTACAAGCAGCATTAAAAAAAGCAGCGCGTTTATCGGCCTGAAGAATTCAAAAAGAATCGCGGGCAGGAGGGGTGATGTCGAGTATAGCTTGCAAGGATCAAGCAAGGCTGTGCGCGCAGCCTGCTGCTGTCGCAGCGGCGAAATTCATCCGCTGATATTCGTTCTTGCCACTTCTGTTTGCGCTGCTCTTGTTCGGGCAGATCTCTCCCGGTGTGAGTCTCAATCAGCCTTGAACACGGAATTTATGACAGACCCTTCAAACACCCGGATTTTCAGGATCTATCTTAAGGTCTCATCGAATGTCCAATGGCTCGCCTGTGAGCGCTTTGCAGCGCTTGAAATCTACTCACGAAAGCATCATGACTTTGGTCGGCATCGGCTTTGGTATTCTACTGGCGCTGTACTTCTTCACCTTCGCGCAGTTCATCGATCATGGCAACACCGGTGTGGTGTGGTTCATGGCGATCAGCAGCGTGTTGATGGTGATCGCACTGTTTCGGCTCAGGCGCTTGGCGTTTTTTCTGCTCCGCGCGCTGCGTCGCCGTCATCCTGAGTATGGTCCGGTGCTGGCAGACATGACTTCGCCGGATGATTTAGCGAAATAATTGCACGCGCACTCGGGTTTTCTCACCCGCGTAGGAGTGCAGCGAGCGCGGGGATAGTCCCCCGCTGCAAAGCAGCGACTTGTACTTCGGATCGCTGTGGTTAGAATGAGCGCATGTGTGGTGTGTCTCGTTCATGCTGGTGCCTTTGTCTTCCCGCTGATTTTTTCCGCGTGTTTTTACTTCCCCTGTTTTTTCGCTTTGGGATATCGTGAAAATAGCATCATTTCGAATTTTCCTCTGCACGGTCGTGCTGCTGGGAATGGCAGCATGCAGTCAATTTAACCCCGCGGGCCCTGCGATGCAGTCACCCGAATTGTTCGACAATGAAGTCATCACCGCAGATGGCTATCACCTGCCGATGCGTCGCTGGTATCCCGAAGGTGAGGGCGCGCCTGAGGCGGTGGTGCTCGGCGTACATGGCTTCAATGATTACAGCGCCGCCTTCGAGGTGTTGGGGCGCGCGCTGACGCAGGAAGGGATCGCGGTCTACGCCTATGATCAGCGCGGTTTCGGCGCGACTGATGAGAAGAAACGAGGGATCTGGGCAGGGCAGGAAACGCTGGTGTCCGATCTCAATACCGTGGCGCGTTTGCTGCGCGCGCGTTATCCAGACATACCGCTCTATATCATTGGCGAAAGCATGGGCGGCGCGGTGACGATCACCACGCTGACCAGCGCGAATCCGCCACCAGTCGATGGTGCCGTGTTGATGGCGCCAGCAATCTGGGGACGCAAGATCATGCCTTGGTATCAGCGCGCGAGTCTGGCAGTGGTGCGCTTCATCGCGCCACGTCTGTTGTTGACCGGCAATATGGCGCGTCGCACGGGTGTGCGAGCGAGCGATGATGTCGAAGTGTTGTATGCGCTCGGTCGTGATCCGTTGGTACAGAAAGGCGCGCGCGTCGATACGCTCTATGGTTTGAGTGAATTGATGAATGATGCACTAGCGCGCGCGGGCGATTTGTCTGTGCCGACGCTGCTGCTCTATGGCGCGAAGGATGAGATCATTCCGCCAGCCGCGATGTGTCGATTGCTGAGTAACGTGCCGCAGGAGCATTGGCCGTGGCGGATGGTGGTTTACCCGCAAGGCTTTCACATGCTCACGCGCTACACGGGTGCTGCAACCACGCAGGCTGATATCGCAGCGTGGTTGCATGATGTCGCAGCGCCGTTGCCCTCTGGTGATGAGATGAATCGTGATGCCGCGCGCAATCTACTGTGCGGCACGCCTATCGATCAGGCTTGAGTGTGCGCCAACTCCAACCTCGTCATTGCGAGGAGCTTTAGCTCTGCATCGACCGGTGGGGCAATCCAGACAGGCCACATGGACTCCTTCGGCTTCGCCTCGCAATGACGGAGGTTCTTCAGAGGTTCCTTAACGTAAGTAATAGCTGAGTGGTGTGATCAGCTATTGCGCCGTCATTTGCGCGCACGTTGCCCGGCATGAGCGGATCTGTTCCAATGGCCGCATGCTGACCGCGACCTGCGAGACGAAAACACGAAGCGAGGGGACGCATCAGGTATCGTGCGGCGCCTGTGCGCTGCATCGTCTTTGTCTGCCACTTGGTATCGATAAGGAAGATATCGATCGCCTTGCCAGCATCGTCAGTCGCCGCCGTCCGCCACTGCGCCGCGGCGAATACCTATTTCACGCGGGCGATGCTTTTCGCGCGGTGTATGTGATTCGCGCCGGCTCGGTGAAGATGGTCAATGGTTCGCGCGCAGGCGATGAACGTGTCACGGGTTTTTATCTCCCCGGCGAGCTGATTGGTCTTGATGCCATTGCCGCGGGCAATCACCCTTGCGCGGCGCGCGCGCTCGAAACAACGGCGGTGTGTGAGATCGGCTATGCCGAACTCGAAGCATTGGCGCGCGCCATCCCCGGTTTGCAACGTCAGTTGCTGCGCTTGATGAGCGGTGAGATCCGCCATGAGCGCGACATGATGGTGCTCCTCGGTGGCATGCCAGCGGGTGAGCGTCTCGCCGCATTGCTGCTCAATCTTTCCAGTCGTTTCGAGCAGCGTGGTTTTCCCGCGCGCGAACTGCGCCTCAGCATGTCGCGCCACGATATCGCGAGCTATCTTGGTCTCGCGGTGGAAACCGTTAGTCGACTCTTCTCGCGTTTGCAGAGCGAAGGGTTGATCAGCGTGCGCCGGCGCCAGGTGATCATTGATGATGGCGATGCGCTCGCGCGTCTCGTCGCCGCGCCGCTGTCGGTGCTGAACGAAAACTCGCCCTGAAGTCCATCTGAAATCAGGGCGGCGTATCCGCGCGATTACTGATCCAGATCAATATTTCGCTCTGTAGTTTCTTGCACATTAAGCCTCGCTCGGAGTGACGCATAGCGCATGCTCCGAACCAGATCCATTCAGCGATAAAGGCGGGGGGAGTCAATATAATGCGCAAGCTCAAGGGAAGTGCTCTGAAGGTTGGCCTGACGGCGATAGTGATGACAGGATCGATGCTTGCGGCCGGATCAGCGTTGGCAGCGGCAGGTGATGTTGCG
>JAITWN010000147.1 GCA_031285245.1 Chromatiales bacterium
ACCATGGCCTACGCCACGCTTGTGACCGAGGGCTGGGGTGTGCGCTTGTCAGGTCAGGACAGCGCGCGCGGCACTTTTTTCCATCGCCACGCCGTGGTGTACAGCCAGCGCGATGATTCGATTTATGTACCGCTGCGCAATCTGCGTGCCGGGGGCAATCATTCCCAGGGCAATTTTCTGGTGACCAATTCTCTGCTTTCGGAAGAGGCGGTGCTCGCGTTTGAATACGGCTATTCCACCACGGATCCGAATACGCTGGTGATCTGGGAAGCGCAGTTCGGCGATTTCGCCAATAACGCGCAGGTAGTGATCGATCAATTCATCAGCGCGGGCGAGCAGAAGTGGAATCGTTTGTGCGGCCTTGCGATGTTTCTGCCGCATGGTTACGAAGGGCAGGGGCCGGAGCATTCCTCGGCGCGTCTCGAGCGCTATCTGCAGCTATGCGCGCAGCACAATATGCAAGTGTGTGTGCCGACGCTGCCGGCGCAGATTTTTCATTTGCTGCGCCGGCAGATGTTGATGCGCGTGCGCAAGCCGCTGATCGTGATGACGCCGAAGAGTCTGCTGCGTCACAAGCTCGCCGTCAGTGCGCTTGAGGATCTGACCAGCGGCAGCTTTCAGCGCGTGATTGATGAAAGTGATGACATTATTGATGCGGGCGGCGTCAGGCGAGTGATCTTGTGCAGCGGAAAAGTCTACTTCGATCTGCTCGAGCGCCGCAGAACAGATGGACGCAAGGATGTCGCTATTGTGCGTCTGGAGCAGCTTTATCCATTTCCTGAGCAGGAGCTGCGCGTTGTTTTAAATCGCTATCAACAGGTAAGCGAGCTTGTGTGGTGTCAGGAAGAGCCGCGCAATCAGGGCGCTTGGTATCCGGTGCAGCATCGTTTGCGCGCGCTCGCAACGTTCGTCGCTTATGCCGGTCGGCCGCCATCGGCATCGCCCGCGGTCGGTTATCCGCTCTTGCACACCCGGCAGCTCAGTCGTTTGCTCGATGATGCTTTTGGCGATGTGGAGAATCTGCTGTGAGCATGGCTACTGAAAAAACCCGTCATTGCGAGGCGAAGCCGAAGCAATCCATGTGGCAGCCGTGGATTGCCACGGGGATAGCGCCCCTCGCAATGACGAGAATCGGAGTTTCCCAGGCCCTCATTACTGGCAGAAGGCAGTGAAAAAACCGTGGGAGTCAACGCACAGGGAGAATGGACTCGCATGTTTACTGAGGTGAAAGTGCCGGCTTTTCCGGAATCGGTGACCGATGGGGTCGTCGCGGCGTGGCACAAACGCGATGGCGATAGCGTGCGCGAGGGCGAGGCGTTGGTGGATGTGGAGACCGATAAGGTGCTGTTTGAAGTGTCAGCACCGGCAAGTGGCAGACTGCGCGAAGTGTCTCAGCCGCAAGGTGCAACGGTGGTTGCCGGTCAGCTTCTCGCGCGCATCGAAAGTGAAGTTGTCGAAGATGCGCCAAGCGCTGTGCGTAACGAGCCAGCGCCGACCGCCATGCGAGCCGATGTGCCGATCAATCCTGCCGCCCGCCGTTTTCTGCAAGCGCATGACATTGCTGCCGAGACGGTGCAGGGTAGCGGAAGAGACGGGCGTGTCTTGAAAGAAGATGCTGCGCGTGTGATCAGCGCGCAGAGCGCTGAAAACAAGGCGAAAAATGCGCCTTCTTCAGCCATGGTCAGGCCCGAACCTGCAGCGCGTGAGCCCGCGGCGCATCTCTCTCCTGCTCTCACCGCAAATATCTGCGCAGAAACTCGCCCGGAGCGGCGCGTTGCGATGACGCGGCTGCGGGCTCGCATTGCTGAGCGACTGATCGAAGCGCAGCGCACCGCCGCCATTCTCACTACGTTCAACGAAGTGAACATGCAGGCGGTGATAGCGCTGCGCCAGACTCATCGCCAGCGTTTCGAGCAGGCGCACGGCGTCAAGCTCGGCTTCATGTCGTTTTTTGTCAAGGCGGTGGTAGAGGCGCTCAAGCGTTATCCGCTGATCAATGCTTCGATCGAGGGCAGCGACATCGTTTATCACGACTTTTTCGATATTGGTATCGCTGTTTCTTCACCGCGGGGCCTCGTGGTGCCGGTGCTGCGCGATGCGGATCGTTGCAGCATCGCTGAGATCGAGCGCCAGATAGCTGCTTTTGCTGACAAGGCGCGCGCCGGCACACTTTCTCTGGAAGAAATCAGCGGCGGTACTTTCACCATTACCAATGGCGGCGTATTCGGGTCGCTGCTGTCTACGCCTATTCTCAATCCGCCGCAGAGCGCAATTCTTGGCATGCACCGGATAGAGGAGCGAGCGGTGGTCGAAGGTGGCGTTATCGTGGCGCGTCCGATGATGTATGTCGCGCTGTCTTATGATCATCGCCTGATCGATGGCAAGGATGCGGTGCAGTTTCTGGTGACGGTCAAGGAGCTGCTTGAAGATCCCGCGCGCATGCTGCTGGAGATCTGAAGAAGCACTTACCGGATGCGCTGGGCGCCCGAAGAGAGGACGTGATGAACTACGATCTGATCGTGATTGGTGCCGGGCCGGCGGGTTATGCCGCCGCCATTCGTGCCGCGCAGCTTGGCATGAAGGTCGCCTGTATGGATGACTGGATCGGCAGTGATGGTGCGCCTGCGCTCGGCGGCACCTGTCTCAACGTCGGCTGCATTCCTTCCAAGGTGCTGCTGGAGGTTTCGCAGACCTATAGCAATCTATCAACTCTCTATCCCGGCTGGGGCATCGCGGCGCGCGATGTCGCGCTCGATATCGCGGCGATGATGGCGCACAAGCAGCGCATCGTGACGCGCATGACGCAGGGTATCGCGGCGCTGTTTCGCGCCAACGGCGTGCACAGTCTTTGTGGTCGCGGCCGGCTGATTGCCAATCGCGCGGTTGAATTCACGCCGCGTAATGCCTCAGCTGATCAGTCTTTTGATCAGAAGCCACAGATCTTTCATGCCGAACACGTCATTCTCGCTGCCGGCTCAAAGCCGGTCGAGCTGGCAGTGGCGCCGCTGCATGAAAACCTCATCGTCGATTCGAGCGGCGCGCTGGCGTTCGATGCCGTGCCAGCGCGCCTCGGTGTGATCGGTGGCGGCGTGATCGGTCTTGAGCTTGGCAGCGTATGGCGTCGTCTAGGTGCACAAGTGGTGGTGCTCGAAGCGCAAAAGGATTTCCTCAGTGCCTGCGATCGTCAGATCGCGCGTGAAGCCCTGCGGCAGTTTCGTGCTGAGGGGCTCGATATTCGTCTAGGCGCGCGGGTGACGCACTCTGCGGTCAAGCAGGGCAAGGTCGAGCTCGGCTATCAGGATGATGACGGTAGCGAACATGTGGAGATGTTCGATCGCTTGATCGTCGCGGTTGGGCGCGAACCGAGTAGCGACGGGCTATGCGTGCGCGAAGCAGGTTTGCTGATCGACGAATGGGGTTTTGTGCATGTGGATGCATATTGCTTGAGCAGCGTGCCGGGAGTGTATGCGGTCGGCGATCTAGTGCGCGGTCCGATGCTGGCGCACAAGGGCGCGCAGGAAGGCGTGATGGTGGTCGAACGTATCGCTGGTCAAAATGCGCGCGTGAATTACGACACCATTCCTTCCATCATCTATACACAGCCTGAAATCGCCTCGGTCGGCGCGACGGAGCAGGCCATCGAGGCCGAGGGTATCGCTTATCAGGTCGGGGTTTTTCCTTTCGCCGCCAATGCGCGCGCGCATGCGCAGGGTGATGCTTCAGGTTTCGTGAAAGTGATCGCCGATGCCGCTACCGATCGCGTGCTTGGCGTGCACATGATCGGCCCGGGGAGTTCGGAGCTGATCGCAAGCGCCGTTCTCGCCATGGAGTTTGGCGCCAGCAGTGAAGACATCAGCTTGACGATGTTTGCGCATCCCACGCTCTCTGAAGCCTTGCATGAAGCGGCGCTCGCGGTTCAGGGGCATGCGCTGCATGTTGCGAAGGCGAAAAAATAAATAAGCGGATAAAGTGTGACGCAGTTCCCGCTGGCGTGTTGTTTGGTTTCTCGGGATTGCCGATACTTCGGGCTCCTGGAGTAGAGATGCTGGGGCTTCGGGTTCTGAGGCGTTGCCAAGAGGCGGCGCGTCGCATAAGCGGGGGGGCGATGTTTCGGACGTTGCAGGCCTCCATAACGAGATTGAGCGATGAGCGATACGGTAACCCTGATTCGGCATTACTACGAAGCGTTCAACGCCGGTGATAGTGCGCGCATGCTTTCTTACCTGAGCGCAGATGTCGTCCATGATGTGAATCAGGGTGAGCGCCGCATCGGCAAGGATAAGTTTCGCGAGTTCAATGAGCGCATGTCGCGCCACTATCAGGAAATGCTCACCGAGATCGTGATTATGGTGGCTGCAGACGGCACGCGCGCCGCGGCGGAGTTCACCGTCAATGGCAGTTATATCCATACGGATGCGGATCTGCCACCCGCAACCGGGCAGCGTTATGTGCTGCCTGCCGGTGCGTTCTTCGCTATTAGCGATGGTCGCATCACCCGCGTTACCACGTATTACAATCTGGCCGACTGGATTTCGCAGGTGACAGCATGAATCTATTCAGACCGCTTCTGTGCATCGCGCTTGGCATGGCGGTTTCCTCATGCTCAGTGAAACAAATATACTCAGCAGGCCGTGCTTACCAGACCAACGAATGCATCAAGCTCCAGGACGACTATGATCGCGAACGCTGCATGGCGGATGCGAGCATATCGCATGAGGATTATCTGCGTAATATTGGCGCGGCTCCCGATCATTCGGTGCCCGAGCTAGCGTTGGGATGGCGATCAAACTCCACGCGTTGAGCGGCGAAGCTATCGCTGCTGTCCTGCCTGATCTTGCCCGTTTGCGCATCACCGTCTTTCGGGACTGGCCGTATCTCTACGATGGTTCAGAAGCGTATGAGCGCGAATACCTCGCCCGGTTTGCGGCGGCGCGGGGCGCGGTTTGTGTGGTGGCGCGCGATGGGGAGGCGATCGTTGGTGCTTCAACCGCTGCGCCGATGGCCGAGGAAGCGCCTGGATTCGCCGCACCTTTTCGTGCTGCTGGCCATGACCTGGCAAACATTTTTTATTGCGGGGAAAGCGTCTTGCTGCGGGCGTATCGCGGGCAAGGCATAGGCCATCGCTTTTTCGATCTGCGTGAGGCGCATGCGCGCGCGCTCGGTGGATTTTCCTGCACTACCTTTTGTCGTGTGATCAGGGCCGAGGATCATCCCTTGCGGCCTGCCGATTACATTCCGCTCGATGCTTTCTGGCGCAAACGTGGGTATGCGCCGATGCCAGGCTTCGTTACGCACTATGACTGGAAAGACATCGATCAGCCCGAGCAGACTTCGCATCCGATGGAGTTCTGGATGAAGTCGCTGTGACGGCAGCGCGTATCAGGGTTGCTGCTGCGCAGTACCCCATCGACAAACCCGCGACCTGCGCAGAGTGGCAAGCGAAGATCGCTGCCTGGGTCGAGCGGGGCGCAACGGATGGTGCGCAGCTACTGGTATTTCCTGAATATGCTGCGATCGAGCAGGCCGCGTTTCTCGGGCCTGAGGTCTATGGCGATCTACAGGCAACGCTCGCGCGCGTGGCGGAACTGGCAGCCGAGCGCATTGCTTATCACCAGCAGCTTGCCTCTCGTTATGGTGTGCATATTCTCGTTGGCTCGGGGCCGATGCGTTGCGCCGATGGTGCTTTCGTCAATGCCGCACAGCTGGTGACGCCGCAGGGCAGAGTGGGCGTGCAGGAAAAGCTGATCATGACGCCGTTCGAGAGAGAATGGGGCGTGCGCGGCGGCACGAGGCTGCGTGTGTTCGAGACGGTACTTGGCAGGATTGCAGTGCTGATCTGCTATGACAGTGAGTTCCCGCTGCTGGCGCGTGCGCTTGCCGAGGCTGGCGCGCAGATGATTCTCGTGCCTTCGTGCACGGAGCGCGCATCTGGTTATCATCGCGTGCGTGTGGGCGCGCAAGCGCGTGCGCTTGAAAATACCGTCGTCACTGTGCAGAGCTCGACGGTGGGGGGGGCTCCCTGGTCGCCAGCGGTCGATTGCAATGTCGGTGCAGCGGGTATTTTTCTGCCGCCCGAGCATGGCGTGAGCGAAACCGGCGTGCTTGCCTTGGGCGTGCTCGATGCAGCGCAATGGGTGTCAGCGACGGTTGACCTCGCGGCGCTGCGGCGTTTGCGGGTGAGCGGTGAGATGCACAATTTCGAGGATTGGAATATCCAGCTCGGCGCTGCGCCGCTTGATAAAACGGTTGGGCTCGTGTCTTTGATTTAAAGAAGATCTGAACAAGCCTCTATCGTCATTGCGAGGGGCTTTAGCCCCGCGGCGATCCAGAGGGTTACGGGGATTGCTCAGGCTGGCCGGTAACCAGGCCGGATTCTGGGGCATCCTGAGGGCTATTACCGAAAAAACAGAGGTTATGGGCGACAAACCGAGGCGTTCGCCAACTCAACCGCGCTCGCCGGCAGTAACCGTGCGCTGTGGTATGACCTCGCGCGGCGGTTCTTCCCGAACATCGCGCGTACCTACCAGGAGATCGTAGATCGTGGCTAAATACGATGAATCGTTTGGCGAGATGCCGAAAAATATATTCGGCGTCGATGATGAATTGCTGGCCGAGTTGATGGCCGAGGGGCTGGAAAAGGGCCGCCCGATCCCGGATGAGGACTACACTCGCGACCTGCCAGACGATGCTGTGACCTAGACGTCCAACGCCTCGCCCAGCATCTCATAGGGATCGAGGCCGTGCCTGCGGCACAGTTGCACAGCTGCACGGCCTAGGTGCGTCCTATGCCGAACGCATCACGCACATGCACCCAGTTCGGTGCCAGACTGCGTTTGTAATGCGCATTACGTATCGCTCTGACCGCCAGCTCGTTAGGGCTGTAGTCATCCTCGGGCGGATTGAGATCTGGGGACAGCTCCCATCTGTTGCCGATCCGCTGCACGGCCTCTTGATCGGGCTCGCCCTTGCGCCTCCGGGGCCGCCGGGTGATGACACTGCCGATCGTCATGTCGTCCTCCCCACGTTGATACGCCGAGCCGGCTCATAGCACACCGGGCAGAATGACGAAGCCTCTGCGAAACGGCGGTGTGGTGGTGGATCGTCGCTAGCGGTCGCTGTGGGCGGGTCTCGTCCGGCGACACGCCAACAGCGACCCTCAGGGTTTTTAATGTTCGACTCAGTTTCGCAGAGGTTTCAATGATGGAGGTTTTTCAGAGGTTCTTCCAATTGGGTCTGATGTTATTGACGCCATAGTCGATGCTGAAGCTGATATCCTTGAACGCATGCCGCTGGAATTCCGTCTCAACGCTCTGCCGCCGACATGTGAGGAAATCGCCCGCGCCCGCGAGGAGGCGCGTCTTGAGCGCGCGCAGATGCGACGTCAAAACATTCGCTTCCTGATCGTCATTTTGCTGCTCGTCGCAGCGATCATGACGATCGCCATCGTGGGCATTATCCCTCAGCTCGACAATCCGAACGCAGAGCCAGATGTCGTCGGTCTCTTTGCTTATCTGACGCCGTATATGTTTCTCACGGTTTTTGTCGTTGGCAATACGCTGCACCATCAGCGCATCGAAAAGCCGCGCAAAGTGTTGGAAGCGCGGATGGCAGAGCTTGGTGATGCGTCCGTGGAGGAGCTCGATGCGCTTGAAAGTGCGCCACCGTATCAGCAGGAGGTCATGGTCTATCGAGAGCGTCTAAAAGCGCTTGGTAGACCACCAGTGCGGACCGAAGTGCAGATGATGCTTGCGCCCGATGCGCAGGCGACACGCTGATCTGATCACCTGCGTGGCGCTGACTCGAAAAGTGCCAACCGCTAGCTGCGGGCTTGCTTGCTCCTGCTATCTTCCTTATTCATACTGCGCTCTTCTGACGTTGAAGCGGACCCATCCTCTCCATGAATCTCCATGAGCATCAGGCGAGAACGTTGCTGGCTCGCTATGGCGTGCCCGTGCCGGACTTTCGTGTGGTGGCATCAGTGGCGCAAGCCGATGCCGCCCTCGATGCGTTTGGCGCTGGGCCTTGGGTCATCAAAGCGCAGGCCCATACCGGTGGTCGCGGCAAGGCGGGCGGCGTGAAGCTGGTAGCTGATCGTGAAGATGCACGCAAAGTAGTTGCGGCCATGCTCGGTTCGCGTCTGGTGACGCATCAGACCGGCGAGGCGGGCAAGCCCGTCGATGCGGTGTTGGTCGAGACGCCGTCTGATATTGCCGCAGAGTTCTATCTTGGTCTGGTGGTCGATCGCTCGCAGCAGCGCGCGGTGCTGATGGTGTCGCGTGAAGGCGGCGTTGATATCGAGACGGTGGCGACGCGTTCGCCGGATAGCATTCTGCGCGTGTTGATAGACCCCTTGGTCGGGTTGCAGCCTTATCAGTGTCGTGAGCTGGCCTTCGCACTTGGTCTCAAGGGTGAAGCGTTTCGCCAGTTCGGTGTTATCGCGCAAGGCTTGGCGCGGGCGTTTGCCGAGCTCGATCTCAGTTTGGTCGAGATTAACCCGCTGGTGCTGACGCGCGCCGGCACGCTGACCTGCATCGATGCCAAGATCAACGTCGATGACAATGCGCTCTATCGTCAGCCTGAACTACTGGCGCTGCGCGATCTGCGTCAGGAAGATCCGCGTGAATTGCGCGCGCGTGCTTCAGATCTCAGTTACATCGCGCTCGATGGCGATATCGGCTGCATGGTCAATGGCGCCGGGCTCGCGATGGCGACCATGGATCTGATCAAACTCGCCGGTGGTCATCCGGCCAATTTCCTTGATGTTGGTGGCACGGCGACCAAGGAACGCGTTACCGAAGCGTTCAAGATCATTCTCGAAGATCATCATGTGAAAGGCGTGCTGGTAAATATTTTTGGCGGCATCGTGCGCTGCGACATCATTGCCGAAGGCATCATCGGTGCGGTGGCGGAGGTCGGTATCAACGTGCCCGTGGTGGTGCGTTTGGAAGGGACCAACGCCGAGCGCGGTCGTGAGTTGCTGCGCACTAGCGGGCTCGCCATCATCGCTGCGCAGGGTTTGAACGAGGCCGCCGAGCGTGTGGTGGTGGCGGTGCGGGAGGGCGCGGCATGAGCGTGCTGGTCGATCGCAACACCCGTGTCATCTGCCAAGGTTTCACCGGTCGGCAGGGGACTTTTCACACTGAGCAAGCACTGGCCTATGGCACGCGTATGGTCGGCGGCGTGACGCCTGGCAAGGGCGGGCAGAGTCATCTCGGTTTGCCAGTGTTCGATACCGTGCGCGATGCGGTGCGCGAAACTGGCGCCGAGGCGTCGGTGATCTATGTGCCCGCGCCTGGCTGCAAAGACGCCATTCTCGAAGCCGCCGATGCAGGCGTTGCTCTCATTGTCTGTATTACGGAAGGCATCCCTACGCTCGATATGGTCGAGATCGTGCAGGTGCTGAAGGCGCGCGGCGTGCGCATGATCGGCCCCAATTGCCCCGGCATCATTACGCCTGGGCAGTGTAAGATCGGCATCATGCCGGGCGCGATCCATCAGCCTGGCCGCATAGGTATCGTGTCGCGCTCGGGTACGCTCACTTATGAGGCGGTGAAGCAGACCACTGATCTTGGTTTGGGGCAGAGCACCTGCATTGGCATTGGCGGTGATCCGATCCCCGGCATGAGCTTCATCGATTGCCTGGAATTATTCGAACAGGATGCGCAGACCGAGGCCATCCTGATGGTCGGCGAGATCGGCGGTGTGGCGGAGGAAGAGGCCGCAGCTTACATTCGTAAGCACGTGAGCAAGCCGGTCGCCGCCTACATCGCCGGCGTCACCGCACCCGCAGGCCGGCGCATGGGACACGCCGGCGCCATCATCAGCGGCGGTGCAGGCACAGCGCGGGAAAAATATGCCGCGCTGGCCGCAGCCGGGGTGACGATCACGCAGTCGCCGGCGGCGCTGGGTGAGGCGATCAAGGTAGCGCTCGCGCGCTAGCGGACTTCGCTGGCTACTACGCTTCGCGGTTCCGTGGTCAGGCATGGCCGGGACGCTTTTTC
>JAITWN010000161.1 GCA_031285245.1 Chromatiales bacterium
ATCGACGTTATCGGTGTCTCCAGCCTGATAGTAGATGAGCAGCGCATTATCGTCCTGACTGGTCTTAACCGTGCGCAGATATTGTTTGCCGCGCTCGAGCAGAGCGACTTCGCGCGTGAGACGCGGCGCGCGCTCGGCATTTTTGAAAAAGCGCGTGGCGATGGCAGCACCGGTGGCGCGTGTTTCAGCCGCGGTGAGGTTGCCATGCGCGAAGACTTCTATCTGCAACTTCGCGAGTAGCTGCGGGATGAAGGCTGCGAAGTCTGCAAGCGTCGTCTCACTCAGCGCGCTCAGCAGTTCTTCCGTGGTCCAGCGTTGGCGATAGAGGAGATCATCGAGCGCGCTTTGCAATTGGACATAGGGCGTGCCGAGGCGCGCGTTCTGCCACTGTCGCTTGAGCTCCGCACGCCGCACGGCATAGGCATCGCGATCGATATTGAGGGTCAGCAGTTTGTCGATCACCAGATCGCGCAGCAGTGCACTGTTTTCATCGTAGCCAGAAATGCTGAAGCCAAAGCCGCGGGTGGTGCGAAACACGTCGTAGTCAAGGCCTGCGACTTCTGCCGGATAGGCGTAGGGCGTCAGTTCTTCTCTCACTAGTGCAAGATAGAGCGAGGTGAGCGCTGCGCCGCGCGCCGAGGCACTGCTGATGGGGCTATCGATGGAAACATAGAGATCTGCTTTGGGGACGCGGAATTCGCGATCCTGCAAGTGCCAGACGCGAAGCCCCGCTTCATCGACGAGCACGGTGGGCAGATTGCCGCCGGGCTCGAGTTCCTTGAGCGCGGCGTGGAGCGGTACGAAATCGTTGACGGCTGGCAGCGCGAGCTCAGCATCCTTGGTGGACGATGTGAGCGCGGACTTAGACCAACGCTCCAGTTGCTCGGGTGTGAGTGGCGTGATCTGGTAAGGCGTGTCGTAGTAGTGACTGTGTTTGTTGCTCTCGAGACCGGGAGCGACGACGGTCATGCGCAGATTATCGGGGCGCAGTGAGTCGAGCACGGCACGGATCGTTGCTTCATCGAAACCCGCGAAATGGTAGGGTCCCGAGAGCGCCAGTTCCGCTGGATAGAGATGCAGATTGGCGGTGATTGCGATGACTTCGGAGCGAGGTTGCTGCGCTTCGCGGTAAAGAAAATTCAAACGACTGATGCGCACGAGTTCATCGTAAAAAGCCGGGGTGACGCCGTTGCGTGCTATCAGCGCGAGATACTCAAAAGTGAGCGCGGTGATGTCATCGATATGCGCGACGCCATCTTCGGTGAGATTCATCGAGATCGCGAAGACGCCTTCACGATCCAAGAATCGGCTGGAGCCGGCGTTCACGGCGGTGGCCCAACCACGCCGCTGCAATAGTGCATGCAGACTGCCCGTACCCTCATGGCCGATGAGATGGGCAAGATAAGCGGTGGGTTTGTTGAGCGTGTAGACCTCGTGCCAAGGGAAGGTGAATTCCAGGCGGAGCAGACGCTGATCTTTGAAAGGCACGACATCGAGGCGTAGCGGTGGCTGCCCGTCTGGAAGCAGCGGCACATCGACAGGCTGCGCAGCAGGTGCGTCATGGCGAATCGCGGCCATGCGCTGCTCGACCATGGCGCGCAGTTTCGGCAGCGGTTCGCGGCCGATTACCGCCAGCGTCATCTGCTCCGCGCAATAATGTTGGTGATAGAAGTTGATGACCGCGGTGCGCGCACCTTCTCCCTCGACATCGCGCAGCGTATCGAGGTTGCCGGTGGAGAATTTAGCGTAGGGATGCGCCGGATTGATGGTCTCTTTGACGGCATCGTTCAAGCGGCGAGCATCGTCGCGTAAGCGCAGCTTGTATTCGGCATCTACCGCTTGCATTTCGCGTTGCACGTATTCGGCGCTGAAGAGCGGCGCGATGAAAAATTGCGCGAAACGATCGAGCGCATCTTCCAGATGGTCATGGGCGATATCGAAGAAATAAACCGTGTGCTCGGCGCCGGTGGTTGCATTGATGCTGCCGCCGTGGCGCGTGATGAATTCGCGGTAAGAATCGGGCTGTGGATACTTCTCGGTGCCAAGAAAAAGCATGTGCTCCAGAAAATGCGCGAGACCTGGCCGCGTAGCCGGATCGTTGTAATAGCCCACGTTGACATCGAGTGCGGCGGCAGCCATGTCGGTGCCGGGAGCGGAGACCAGCATCACGCGCAGGCCGTTGTCGAGCGTGAGCGTTTCATAGGCGCGATCGTCCACCGGGCTGCGCACGGGTTCTGTGGCAGTGCTTGCAAGAGCGTTATCGATCAAGAGCGTGAACGTCAGCATGGCGATCAGCATCCGAATGAGTGTGGGCAAACATTTCATGGGCAGATCTGGCTCCCGCGAATACGGTATGGGAGGGCGTACGTGGCCCGCCGTAGTACGCCACACCTGGCCGGGCATGTCAAAAAAGACATGAATATTCAGTTCGCTGCGAGCTTTCTGTCGGTGGTTGCCGACGGCTGGTCGTGAGCGCGCGGGTGCTGATGCCCGGGCCCGTGGTGGCTTAGGGGGATATGACGTGTGCGCTGCTGACGGCGGCTTGTCCGCTGTCGATGGCGGCATTGGTCTGAGCGGAGATGGAGAAGGTCAATTGGTGTGCCGAGTCGGCGCCGCTAGGTTCCGATTCGTATTCAGGCCAAGAAACGCTGATCTGCGCGGTGCTGAGATCAAACGCGGATGCGAGCGACCAGCGTCGCCGATATTCAAAGCCGGCATCGCTGCCCGTAGATGTCAATGCCGGCCATAAATCTTCGTGCTCATCAGCGATGACGGCGCCAGCGCGAATAGCGCTGAGCAGGTTTTCCGCGCCGGCTTCAGCGTACATAGCAGCGAGGCCGCGCTCGCTGACCAACCTGCTATCGCCCATGAAGCGCAGTTGCAGTGTGATTAGCGCCGTCAGCAAAGTCGCAGCAAGCACGAGCGCGATCAGTACTTCGATCAGTAGATAGCCCTGATTCTCGCTCGATGCGTGGATGTTGTTCGTGTTGCGATGGCTGGTGTGATGCCGAATTTGATGAAGAAGTTGGTGGAGATTTTTCTGGCGAAGATGGTGCATGGCGGTATCCATGGGGGTGGTCGATCGGATTGGGGAGCTGAGAAACCTCATCGTTGTTGGTATTTATGAGCGATAGGAGACTTTTTGTTAGACGCTCTTAGAAATCATGCCAACTGCCGGCAATGCGTGCGTAATGACCGCTCGTTGCGAGTCGCGCCAAGTACTCCGGTGCGTATTGCAGCGTGGCGCTTTCGGTATGCAGCGCATTGCCGGAAACGATGAGTGCACCGCGTACAGTGAGTGTGCCACTGCCGGGCAACCAATCGCCGGTGATATGCAGTACGCCGTCGATCTCAACGTTGCCGCGTACTTCGAGATTGCCATTGACGATGACGAGCGCTGGGAATTGCGCGCTGCCGATGTGCGCACCATCGAGCACGATCGATTCCTGAGCTGATGCTTCTATGGATCCGGGAATAGGCTGAGAACTGCTCTCTAGCCATTGGACTTCGTTCTGAACTAGCGCGCGCAGGCTGGCGGGGGTACGTGCGTAGAGCTGCGCGAAGAGATCACTGCTGCTGAGTGCTGCGAGGCGCGCATCAAGTGCGCAAATACCTGTCGGTGGGCAGCGCGGGGAAGCTGCGCTGAGTGTCGCGCCAGGAGCCTGGAAGCGTCCGCCGCTCCATGCCAGCACACCGCCGGGCTCGTCGTTCACCAGCGCGATGGCGCCCCTGAGATCGATATCTCCACGCACGAGGAGTGGTGCGGGCGGTGGATTTGCCAGCCAAGGTCGAAGTCGTGCTTGCTGGCGTACTTGGCGCGCGCCGCCGTCGCTGTCGTCGGCGCGCGCTGTACTTTCTATCAATGTGAGGTTCGATGGCAGCAAGCCGCGATTACTGATGGTGGTGTGATAAGTGATGTCGTCATCGACTTGCGCGGTCGGGCCCGCCAGTGTGATCCAGCCGTTGCTATCGAAAGCTGGATTGGAACCAGGATTAGACGCGGGCGCAGTTTCACG
>JAITWN010000004.1 GCA_031285245.1 Chromatiales bacterium
GTGCTGCATCGAAGCTCATGCCGCGCTGTACGCGTTCACGGATGCGCTCGAGAATCAGGAATGCGGCATGCCCTTCGTTGATGTGCCAGACCGTTGGGCGCAGCCCGACCGCGCGCAGCGCGCGCACGCCGCCAATGCCGAGCACGATCTCCTGTTGGATGCGCGTAGTGATGTCGCCGCCATAGAGCTGATAGGTGATGCGGCGATCGTTGTCGTTGTTGGCAGGTTGATCGCTATCGAGGAAATAGAGCGTGATATGGCCGGCCTTCGCCTTCCATACTTTGAGCTCGACCCGGCGTCCCGGCAGATCGACATGCACGAATACTTCTTGGCCATTGGCGTCGAGTGCTGGCGACACCGGCAGATCAGCGGGATCGTTGTGATGATAGTGCGCGACCTGATTGCCGCGGCCATCGATGGTTTGATGAAAATAGCCTTCGCGATAGAGCAGGCCAACGGCGACGAAAGGGATGCCAAGGTCGCTCGCTGCTTTGCAGTGATCGCCCGCGAGGATGCCAAGGCCACCGGAGTAGATCGGGAAGCTTTCATGCAAGCCGAACTCAGCGCAGAAATACGCGATGAGATCTTCTTCGGCATCGAGCGCGCGATGCCAGCGGCGATGATTGAGGTGGCGATAGTTGTGATACGAATCGTAGGCCGCAAGAATGCGATCGTAGTCCTGTGTGTAGACGTCATCGGCTACTGCTTCTTCGAGCGTGCGCTGCGATACCCGTCGCAGAAAGACTTTAGGGTTATGGCCGCAGCTGTTCCACAGCTCTGGATCGAGGCGGACGAAAAGACTGCGAACCTGTCCATCCCAGCTATATAATAGGTCGCCCGCGAGTTCTCCTAGTCGCCGCAGACGCTCCGGAATTGCGGGGCGGACTTCAACAAAAAATCGTGTACCGTTCATGTCGGTTAGTGCCTGGTTGCGTGCGCTCGGCGCGGGTTGGAAATGCTTGCTGGGAGATTCGCGCGTACCTGGTCAGGGAGACCAGGTAGCTGAGAAAACAATGATGAAGGTCGAATCAACCAAGTGAATTACATGATCGAAGTGCACCTTGCCGGAACGAGCGGGTGCCAGTGGCTTTACCCGTTCGTCCGTACTGCAAGGGCACCCTCGAAGATGGTGCCGGGAGAGAGAATCGAACTCTCACGGTCGCAAGACCACCGGATTTTGAGTCCGGCGCGTCTACCAGTTCCGCCATCCCGGCGACACGGGGTGGGAGTATACAAGCCCCACGATGACTGTGACAAGAAGCGTGCCTGATACGCAGAATAATGCCGCGATGCCGATCGCGGGTTCGCGTCGCAGTGAATTCGACTACGAACTGCCAAAGGAATTGATCGCGCAAGCGCCGCTCCCGTTGCGGGGTGATAGTCGCATGCTGTGTCTGCATGGCGATGAGCTGGCCGATCGCGGTATTCGCGATTTGCCCGCATTGCTGCGCGCTGGCGATGTGCTGGTGTTCAACGATACCCGCGTCATCCCAGCGCGTCTCTTCGGCGTCAAAGCAAGTGGCGGCAAGGTGGAAGTGTTCGTTGAGCGCGTGCTCGCAGAGCATCGCGCTTTGGTGCAGATCCGTGCCTCCAAGCTGCCTCGCGCCGGTACGCGCTTGCATCTTGATGGTGGGCTTGAAGTGTGCGTGTCATCGCGCAGCGAAGAAGGTTTCTTTGAAATCGTCTGCGACGATGAGCGTCCGCTCGCAGAGCGTTTGCGCGAATGCGGTCATATGCCGTTGCCGCCATATATCACGCGAGCCGATGAAGCTTTCGATCGCGAGCGTTATCAAACCGTGTTTGCTGCGCGCGATGGTGCTGTTGCTGCGCCTACCGCAGGATTGCATTTCGATGCTGCGCTCTTGGATACGCTCGCTGCCGCCGGCATCGAGCGCGCCGTGGTGACGCTGCACGTCGGGGCCGGCACTTTTCAGCCCGTGCGCGAAGAAGATCTCTCGCGCCATCGCATGCATGCGGAATGGCTGGAAGTGTCGCTCGAAACTTGCGAACTGATCCGCCGCGCACGTGCGCGTGGTGGTCGTGTGGTTGCGGTTGGCACCACGGTGGTGCGCGCGTTGGAGACCGCATCGCAGAGCGGGGTGATCGAGCCTTATTGTGGGGAAACAGCGATTTTTATCAGACCGGGTTATCGCTTTCGGTCTGTCGATATGCTGCTGACGAATTTTCATATGCCAAGTTCAACGCTGCTGATGCTGGTATGTGCCTTCGCGGGCACCGAGCGGATGCTGGCGGCTTACCGTCATGCGGTGAATGCTCGTTATCGTTTTTATAGTTATGGTGATGCGATGTTGGTGGAGCCATGAAATTTTCGCTGCTCGCTACTGACGGCGCTGCGCGCCGCGGTCGCATCGAGATGCCGCGTGGAACTATAGAAACACCGGCGTTCATGCCGGTCGGCACTTATGGTGCGGTGAAAGGCGTCGACCCTCAAGCGGTGCGCGAAACCGGCGCGCAGATCGTGCTCGCCAACACTTTTCATATGATGCTGCGGCCGGGTACGGAAGTGATTTCCAAGCTCGGTGATCTGCATGGATTCATGAGCTGGGATGGTCCTATTCTCACCGACTCGGGTGGCTTTCAGGTTTTCAGTCTGGGCGCAATGCGTAAGCTCACGGAAGAGGGCGTGCGTTTTCGTTCGCCAGTCGATGGTGCTACGGTGTTCCTCGGGCCAGAGGAATCAATGGCGGTGCAGAAAGCGCTGGGGTCGGACATCGTCATGGTGTTCGATGAGTGCACGCCTTGGCCAGCCACAGAAGAGCAGGCACGGGTTTCCATGGAGCTTTCGCTGCGCTGGGCGGCGCGCAGCCGCGAGGCTTTCGGCGCGCATGATGCAGCGCTTTTTGGCATCGTGCAGGGCGGCATGTATGAGTCATTGCGTGATGCATCGCTTGAAGGTTTGGAGCGCATCGGCTTTGATGGCTACGCGGTCGGTGGTATGTCGGTGGGCGAGCCAAAGGAAGACATGCTGCGCGTGCTCACGCATCTGCAATCACGCTTGCCGCGTGCCGCGCCGCGCTATCTGATGGGCGTTGGTAAACCTGAAGACATCGTCGAGGCAGTGCTGCGCGGTATCGACATGTTTGACTGCGTGATGCCGACCCGCAATGCGCGCAATGGTCATCTGTTTGTAGATACCGGCGTGCTGCGGATTCGCAACAGCCGCTATCGCGATGACCCGCGGCCGCTCGATGAATCCTGCACCTGCTATACCTGTCGCCATTTCAGTCGCGCTTACTTGCGTCATCTAGCGATCTGCAATGAGATGCTGGGAGCCAGGCTCAATACGCTGCACAATCTGCACTATTACCAGGCGCTGATGAGCGGCTTGCGTGATGCTATCGCGGCCGGAGAGCTTGCGATGTTCGTGCGACGTTTTTATGAAAAACGCGCCCCAGATGCGCAGCCTGTGGCATAATGGCGCCCCTTAAGAAGTGGGGCGTAATTTCAACGGAAGCGAGGTGAGGGATGGGCTTTTTTATCAGTGATGCCTGGGCACAGGATGGCGGCGCTGCTGGTGGTTTCGTTGGTCTGCTTCCGCTGATTGTTATTTTCGTGATTTTTTACTTCTTGCTGCTGCGGCCGCAGATCAAGCGCGCGAAAGAGCATAAGCAAATGGTGACTTCCTTGTCGCGCGGCGATGAAGTGATTTCGAACGGTGGACTGCTTGGCCGAATCACCCGCCTTGACGAACAGTTTGTCTCTGTAGAAATTGCCGACGGCGTGATCGTAAAAATGCAGCGCACGGCGGTTGCTGCCATGGTGCCCAAAGGCACCATCAAGAAATCCGGCAAGGAAGTTGATACCGACACCGACGCTGACGATAAGGCGTCCTGAGTTTTCTTGGCGGATTGCTGCATATGAACCGGTATCCCTGGTGGAAGAACCTGATTGTCATCGCCGTCGTGCTGATCGGTCTGCTGTATGCTGCACCGAACATCTACGGCCAGGCGCCGGTGGTTCAGGTCTCAGCGCTGCGTGGCGCGGCTCTTGATGATGCGCTGCGCTCGCGCGTAAGCGATATTCTGCGCCAAGGCAGCGTCGCATCGACCGCGATCGAGAAAGAGCAGGCTGGCCTGGTACTGAAATTCGCTGACACCGATGCTCAGCTCCGCGCTCAGGATCTGCTCGCCACCGGTCTCGGCGATGACTACGTGGTGGCGCTCAATCTGGTTTCCGATGCGCCAGCGTGGTTCCGTGCCTTCAATGCTCTGCCGATGTATCTCGGTCTCGACCTGCGTGGTGGTGTGCACTTCCTGATGGAGGTGGATCTCGATGCCGCCGTGGCGCAGGCCGAAGAACGTTACGTCAATGACATTCGCACGCTGCTGCGTGATGAGCGCATTCGTTATGTCAGCGCGGGTCGCGCTCCGAGTGGTGGCATCGAAATCGTGTTTCGCGGCACGGAGGATCGTGCCGCGGCGCGTCCACGCATCGCCCGTCAGCTCCCGGGGCTGGTGATGGAGGAAGTAACGCGTGGCGATACCCAAGTGCTGCTTGGGAATTTCAGCGCCGATGTGCTGCGTGAGACGCGCAGCTTCGCTGTTGAGCAGAACGTCACCACTTTACGTAATCGCGTCAACGAGCTTGGCGTTGCCGAGCCGGTGATTCAGCGCCAGGGGCAGCGCAACATCGTCATTCAGTTGCCGGGTGTGCAGGATCCTGCGCGCGCCAAGGAGATCCTTGGTGCGACTGCGACGCTTGAATTCCGCATGGTTGATCAGTCGGGTGATGTGCAGGCAGCGCTTGCCGGGCACGTGCCGGCGACATCGCGCCTCTATCGCCAGCGTAACGGTACGCCGCAATTGCTCGATCGCCGTGTCATCGTTACTGGTGATCAGATCTCCGGTGCCGCTTCCGGATTTGATTCCCAGTCCGGCTCGCCGACGGTGAGTGTTTCGCTCGATAGCGCCGGTGGTCGGCGCATGCTCCAGACCACGCGCGATAACATCGGCCGACCGATGGCGGTGGTATTCATCGAAAGAAAGCCGCAGACGCGCACGATCAATGGCGAGACGGTGCGCTCGACGCGCGTGGTTGAGGAAATCATCAACATCGCGACGATCCGCGGTCAGTTCGGCAATCAATTTCAGATCACGGGTCTTGATAGCAGCGCTGAGGCGCATGACCTTGCCTTGCTGCTGCGTGCCGGCGCGCTGGCTGCGCCGATCGAAATCGTCGAAGAGCGTACGATCGGACCGAGCCTTGGACAGGACAACATCGATCAGGGTATCCGTTCGGTGATCGTTGGCTTTATCTTCATTATGGTCTTCATGACCTGGCGCTATCGCTTGTTTGGCGTGGTCGCCAATCTTGCGCTGTTCCTCAACTTAGTGCTTTTGATCGCGATGCTGTCGCTGATCCAGGCGACGCTGACTTTGCCGGGCATCGCGGGTATCGCGCTCACCGTCGGTATGGCGGTGGACGCCAACGTGCTCATCTGTGAGCGCATACGCGAGGAGTTGCGTAACGGCAGCTCGCCGCAGGCGAGCATCGTTGCAGGTTATGACAAGGCCTGGGCGACCATTCTCGACTCCAACCTCACGACCTTGATCGTGGCGCTCGCGCTCATGGTCTTCGGTGCCGGCCCGGTGCGCGGTTTTGCGATCACGCTCGGCATCGGTATTCTCAGCTCGATGTTTACGGCGGTGATGGTCACTCGTGCGGTCACCAATCTGATTTACGGCGGCCGCAAGGTTCAGAGGTTGTCCATATGAGCGACACTCAGGAAGCCAATACCCGTCTTGACCCCATCGTGGGCAAGGGGCGCGTCATCGATTTCATGTCGATGCGCCGTGCCGCGTTCGCGATATCAATAGTGCTGGCCATTGTCGCGATCGTCGCGATTGCAGCGCGTGGACTCAATGTTGGTGTGGATTTCACCGGCGGTACCTTGATCGAGCTCAGCTATCCGGAACCAGTGGAGCTTGGCGGCGTGCGTGAGGCGCTGCGTGGTGCGGGCTATGAGGAAGCGGTAGCGCAGCTTTTTGGGTCGCCGCGCGATGTGCTTGTGCGTATTGCGGCCGGTGCGGAAGAAAACGCCAATACGCTTGCTGATCGCGTGGTGGCGGCGCTGCGAGCAACGCCGAACGGACAGCACATCGAGCTGCGCCGCGTCGAGTTCGTCGGCCCGCAGGTCGGCGCTGAGCTGGCTCAGAATGGTGCGCTGGCGGTGCTGTTGTCGCTGGCGGGGATTCTCATCTACATTGCCGTGCGTTTCGAAAAGCGTCTTGCTGCTGGTGCGGTGCTGGGGTTGATCCACGACATTCTGATCCTGGTCGGAATCTGGGCGGCGTTTCAGCTTGATTTTGATCTAACTGTGCTGGCGGCGCTGCTTGCGACTCTTGGCTACTCGCTCAACGACACCATCGTTATCTATGACCGCATCAGAGAAAATTTCCGCAAGATGCGCAAGGGCGAGCCGGCTGAAATCATCAATGTCTCGGTGACACAGACGCTGACCCGTACCATCATCACCTCAGGCACCACGATGCTGGCGCTAATCGCGCTTTATCTCTTCGGTGGGGAAGTGTTGCGCAATTTCTCTCTCGTGCTTCTCATCGGCATTGTCATCGGTACCATCTCGACGATCTTTGTTTCGAGCGCACTCGCGCTGGTGCTGGGCGTCAACAAGAAGGATCTGATGCCGGTGGTCAAAGAGCGCTCGGATTCCGGGGCGCTGATTTGATAGGTTGGGCTGAGCGCCAAGCGAAGCCCAACATCTGCGCCTCCCAATGCCGCGCCCGTTGGG
>JAITWN010000071.1 GCA_031285245.1 Chromatiales bacterium
CTGGGCAGAGGGAGTGGGGGAGGTGTTGACGCCGATCGAGCCGCCTGCGCCCTGGTATCTGCTCGTGGTGCCGCAGGTGGCGGTATCAACGGCTGCGGTGTTCCAGGATCCCACGTTGACACGTTCCTGCCGAGCCCTCACAATAAGCGGCTTTCTTTCGGGCGATCATGCGGTTAATGTCTGCGAAGAAGTGGTGCGCCGACGTTTCCCTGAAGTTGCCGAAGCGCTCGACTGGCTTGGAGTTCGCGCGAGTGCGCGCATGAGCGGTACCGGCAGCAGCGTCTTTGCCGCTTTTGATACACGCGATGCGGCTGATGAAGTCCGCGCGCAACTGCCCGCCACATGGCGCGGTTTTGTGTGCCTGGGGCTTAACCGTTCCCCATTGCTGGAGCGGGTGGCGGCGCACAGCGCGGGGCGGGCGGTCCATTCCGGGCTGCGCTAGTAGCAAAGGCGGCAGCAGGGCAGTTCGTATTGGGGTGTCGCCAAGCGGTAAGGCACGGGATTTTGATTCCCGCATTCCCAGGTTCGAATCCTGGCACCCCAGCCAGTCTGCATATTTCAGATATTGCATTTCGTTAAGTGGGCAAGCGGCGCTAAGCGCCGGAGGTCGAGGTGGCATTTTCAGGCGGTTTTCGTGAGCCGGATAAGCGCATGGTCGTGTTCACCGGCACCGCGCATCCCGCGCTTGCGCACAGCATCGCAGCGCGACTCGGCTTGCCGATCGGCAAGGCCAACGTCGGTCGTTTCAGCGACGGCGAAGTACAGGTCGAGATCCTCGAAAACGTGCGCGGCAAGGATGTGTTCATCCTCCAGCCAACCGGTAATCCGACCGACAGCCACTTGATGGAGCTGCTGTTGATGGTCGATGCAGTGCGCCGCGCGTCGGCTGGCCGCATCACTGCAGTGATCCCGTATTTCGGTTATTCCCGCCAGGATCGTCGTCCGCGTTCGGCGCGTGTGCCGATCAGCGCGCGCGTGGTCGCCGACATGATTACTGGCGTTGGCACCGACCGCCTGCTGACGGTTGATCTGCACTCTGATCAGATCCAGGGTTTTTTTGATATCCCGGTGGACAACGTTTATGCCTCACCGGTGCTGCTGAGCGACATCTGGCGCAGCAAATATCCCAATGTGATGGTGGTATCGCCGGACGTCGGCGGTGTGGTGCGCGCGCGTGCCATGGCGAAGCAGCTCGGCGGCGCGGAGCTCGCCATCGTCGACAAGCGCCGTCCTGGCCCCAACATCGCCAAAGTGATGAACATCATCGGCGATGTGCGTGGGCGTAGCTGCGTGCTGCTCGATGACATGGTCGACACCGCCGGCACGCTCTGCGAAGCCGCGCGCGTGCTGAAAGAAGAAGGCGCGGCGCGCGTGCTTGCCTATTGCACACATGCGGTGCTGTCGGGGCCGGCCGTGCAGCGCATCGGTGATTCTGTGCTCGATGAGATCGTCGTCACCGACACTATTCCGCTGCGCAGCGAAGCGAGCTCCTGCAGCAAGATTCGTCAGTTGAGCGTTGCTGACATGCTTGCCGAAACGATGCGGCGCATTCATGCCGAGGAATCGGTAAGCTCGATTTACATGGATTGATGTGATCGACCCGCCTTGAAGATTGTGGGGCGGGTCATGGAAGCGGTGTTTCGCCTGGTCGCGGGTGAGCACCGTATTTTTGTTTATACGAGGAGAAAGTCTCATGGCCATCAATTTCGAACTGCGGGCGCAGGTCCGTACTGACGCGGGGAAAGGAGCGAGCCGCCGCCTGCGTCGCGAGGGCAAAGTGCCCGCCATTCTTTACGGTGCCGGCGAGCCGCCGCTGATGCTGTTGCTGGATCACAATCCAGTGATGCACAGCTTGGAAAACGAAGCGTTCTATTCGCATGTGCTGAACGTCAACATCGACGGCAAGAGCGTGCGCGCGGTGCTGAAGGATCTCCAGCGCCATCCTTATCGCGCGATCATCATGCATCTTGATCTCCAGCGCGTCAGCGAAACCGAGAAGCTGCGCATGACTGTGCCGCTGCACTTCCTCGGTGAAGAAGTTGCGCCGGGCGTTAAGCTCGGTGGCGGCATCATCGTGCACATGCTCACGGAAGTTGAAGTGAGCTGCTTGCCCAAGGATCTGCCCGAGTATCTGGAAGTCGATGTCAGCCATCTCAATCTCAACGAGACGCTGCATCTCTCCAATATTCGCCTGCCGAGTGGCGTCGAAATCATCGAACTCATGCACGGTGCGGAGCATGATCAGCCGGTAGTGTCGGTCCACGTGCCGCGCGCCGCGGTTGAAACGGATGCCGGTGCTGCGCCGGCAGCGGGCACCGAGGGCGCCTGACGCCTGGCTTGCGAGGACTTGCATCTTGGCGTCTGCGTTCGTACTGCTCGTCGGTCTCGGTAATCCCGGCGAGAAGTACGAGCGCACCCGTCACAATGCCGGTTTCTGGCTGCTCGATGTATTAGCTAACTCGCTCGGCGCAACGTTTCGCGCCGAGCGACGTTATAACGCCGAAATCGCCAGTGCCACGATAGGCGGGCAGGCGCTGCATCTCCTCAAACCCATGACGTTCATGAATCGCAGCGGGCAAGCGGTGGCGCCGTGGGCGCGCTATCACCAGGTAGCTCCTGATCGCATGCTCGTCGTCCATGATGAAATCGATCTACCACCAGGAGTCGCGCGTTTGAAGCGTGGCGGTGGCGCGGGTGGCCACAATGGCCTGCGTGACATCATCGCCGCCTTTGGTAACGAGCAGAATTTTTACCGCCTGCGCATCGGCGTTGGTCGTCCCGGGCCAAGCGCGGATGGCGTTGTTGATTACGTACTCAAATCACCGCCATCTGCAGAGCGCGCACTGATTACCACAGCCATAGATGCTGCGCTCGCTGTGATGCCGCAAATCGTTGCTGGCGAGATCGAACGCGCGATGCAGCATCTGCATACCAAAGAGCCTGCCCCAAGCGGCGGCAGCTAACCAGACTGATTCAAGACTCAGGAACGCAGCCATGGGATTCAAATGCGGTATCGTCGGATTGCCGAACGTCGGCAAATCCACGCTGTTCAATGCGCTCACCAGCGCCGGCATCGAAGCTGCCAACTATCCTTTCTGTACTATCGAGCCGAATGTCGGCATCGTTGAAGTGCCCGACCCGCGCCTTGCCGCGCTGGCAAAGATTATCAATCCGCAGAAGATCCAGCCCGCCATCGTCGAGTTCGTCGACATCGCTGGTCTCGTCGCTGGCGCATCGAAGGGCGAAGGTCTCGGCAACCAGTTCCTCGCCAACATTCGCGAAACCGATGCCATCGTGCATGTCGTGCGCTGCTTCGCGGATGACAACGTGGTGCACGTCTCAGGCAATGTCGATCCGCTGCGCGACATCGAAGTGATTGACACCGAACTCGCGCTTGCTGACATTTCATCTGTTGAAAAAGCGCTCGCGCGTTCTTTCAAGCAAGCCAAGGCCGGCGGCGACAAAGATGCCAAGCTGATGGTGAGTGTGCTGGAAAAATGTCTCGCGCAATTGAACGAAGGCAAAGCGGTGCGCGCGCTCGAGCTGTCGAAGGAAGAGAAAGCTGTTCTGCGCCAGCTTTTCCTCATCACCGCCAAGCCCGTGCTCTACGTCGCCAACATCAAAGAAGATGGCTTCGAAAATAATCCGTATCTTGATGCCGTGCGCAAACACGCCGAAGAAGAAGGCGCTGAAGTCGTCGCACTATGCGCAGCAATCGAAGCTGAAATCGCCGACCTCGAAAGCGACGAAGAAAAACAAATGTTCCTCGCCGATATGGGCCTCACCGAACCCGGCCTCAATCGTTTGATCCGCGCTGCATTCGGCCTGCTTGGCCTGCAGACCTACTTCACCGCCGGCGTAAAAGAAGTACGCGCCTGGACCATCCACATCGGCGACACCGCCCCACAAGCCGCCGGCGTCATCCACACCGACTTCGAAAAAGGCTTCATCCGCGCCCAAACCATAGCGTTTGATGACTTCATCGCCTACAAAGGCGAACAAGGTGCCAAAGAAGCCGGAAAAATGCGCGCTGAAGGCAAAGAATATGTGGTGAAGGATGGGGATGTGATGAATTTTTTGTTTAATGTGTGATCGATGTTTGATCAAGTATCGGGGTCTGCTTTTCTGCGCGAACTGCGCTTCTAGAGTTCGCGGTTTTTACGATTTGCCAGACACTGTCTGGCAAATCCTTTCTCCTGCCATCTTCGCTCGCGCTGACCTCACGCCCGTGACATATACTTCCCCGTTTCAGTGCTGACACGTACTACGGTGCCTTGCTCCAGGAATTCGGGTACTTGTATTTCAAGACCAGTGGTAAGTTTGGCGGGTTTGGTACGACTCGTCGCTGAGGCGCCTTTCATGCCGGGCGGGGTTTCGACGATAGCGAGCTCTACGACTGCCGGCAGCTGCAAGCTGAGCAGTTTGCCATCCATGATGAGCGCTTGCATGCCTTTGAGGTCGTCGTTGATGTACCAGCGCGCGTCTTCGATGTCGGCGTCGGGGATTTCGTATTGGCTGAAATCTTCGGTGTTCATGAACACCCAGTTGTCGCCGTCGTGATAGGAATACTGCACCGGCACGCGCTCGTAATCGGCTTCTTTGAGCAGGTCGTCACCTTTGTAGGTTTCATCGAGCTTCTGGCCGGTTTGCATGTTGTTGAAGCGGAATTTGTACAAGGTGGCGGCGCCGCGCGCTGAGGGACTCTTTACCTCCAGCGACTTGACGACATGGGGCACGCCGCCGATGTCGATCACCATACCGTTTTTGACATCACTCGCTCTAGGCATAATGTACTCCTGCGTATCTGATAGTGGTCGATGCGGACGCGAGGCTGGCGATTGTACCTGACTCAGGGCCAAGCCCGCGTAAAATGGCGGTAGAACATCATTGGCAATGGAGCCTTTTAGTTGTGTCGAATCTCGCGATTTTTTTTCTGGCTGCTGAACATTGTCCTCGATACCACGGGACATCTCGCTTTCAAGGCGGCAGCGTGTTGCGGCGCAACAGACGGCAATGTGTATGTGGCCGACAGCAGCAATAACCGCATCCGCAAAATCACCCCCGCTCTTTTTCAGGACCGTTGGCGCGTAGCGGCTCCCATAATCTATTTGGGTCCTGAAAAAGCGTAACGGGCGCCGCTGGTCACCATTTCGCAGAGACCTCACTTGTCGGAGAGGGGGGCAGCGCGGTGACTTCATCGTCGTCACTATTAGCGAGTGATAACGGGCTTTTTGTTAGGCGCCGCCCGTGCCCGTCCGCCCGCGCTTGTAGAGCTCGGGCGGAGTCGTTATCATTGCGCCTTTCCTGTATACGGCTATGTAGCTCAGTTGGTTAGAGCACAGCATTCATAATGCTGGTGTCCCTGGTTCAAGTCCAGGCATAGCCACCATCATCAACACCTCCCTTCGAAGTCAGCTATAAAGCGCGAATGCGGTGTCATCCTGAGTCAGCAGGGTCATGAGTCCTTCCCTAGCATGGGGTTTGATGTCCGCACTGCGCGTCTTGCGATCGATCAATGTGTGCTGTGTTCGTTCTCATTATCCTGCCACAGCCGGTAGGATAGGCCCCGCGTTGTGGCGAGAAACATCCTCGCATAAAGATCTCTGCGTCAAGATCTTTGCCTGGAAAGCACCACACAGCATATGGGTAGACTCACTTACCTCTGCGGCGCCTCGGGTGTTTCCGAGACTGATTCTTATACCATGGGCATGTGCCAGACATGGAAGTAGGCAGCTCCGATACTGAAGATCTGTTGCTGCGCAAGCTCGGTGGCCGGCTGCTTGCGGGTAGCGGTTTTCAGGTGGTTTGCGATGAGATATTGAGTGTCGCCGTCGCAGCGACGCGCGCTGACGGCGGTAGCCTGGAGCTCTTCGGCGTGGATGGCACTACTCATGGCAATGGGGGGGCGCTGCGTTGGCGTGCTCTCAGCAATCAGCCTTGTGCTTCTCCCTTTCCTTCTCTGCTCGATTCACATTACGCCTCCTCTTCGCGTCATCGCGCTACGTTTGAGCGTGGTGAACGTATCGTGGTGCCAATGTTGCTCAAGGCTGGGACGTCGCTTGATGAAAATCAGCGCATGGCATTCATGGGGGCGGGCGTTGCCTCGTTGTTCTCAACCCCGATCAGAGCGCTATCTGGCGGCCGACTGCACGGGATCATCACTTTGTATTGGGAGGCGCCCCATCAACCGCTCAAGTGTGCGCTGCGCTGCATGGATGAGCTGGTGCGCCAGGGCGCGGCGATTCTTGGGTCCATGCAGTCTGCGGTAGCGGGCGCCCGGTCGATGAACGCGATGAGCGCAGCGTTGACGCCGCATTCCGAAGCTGCGTTACCTCGCAGCGAAGAGCGTTTACAGCGCGCATTACAGGCTGGCGAAGTGTTCGCTTACGAATGGATCTGTGGCGATGACACGCTGATTCGCAGCCCAAACTGCAGCGAGATTCTGGGCGCTGGCTGTGGCGCGATCGAGATTACCGGCCGGGACTGGAAGGAGCGGATTCATGTCGATGATCGTGGCCTTTTCCAAGAGGCGATCGAAGCGCTGCGGCAGGGTAGTTCGCGTTCCTCGGTGATCTATCGCCATGTGCGCGAGGATGGCACCGTAGCCTGGTTGCAGGAAAGCTGCGCCGGTGAGCGCGATGCAGAGGGACGTTTGCTGCGGGTGTATGGTCTGGTGCGTGATATTACTGCGCGCAAGCGCGCTGACGAGATGCAGCAACTGCTCATTCGCGAGTTCGATCATCGCGCGCGCAATATGCTGGCAACCATTCAGGCGATGATTTTACTGACGGCGCGCACGCAGACTGATGTTGGCGAATTCGTCATCTCCCTACAGAATCGCATACGCTCGATGGCGCGCGCCCATGCACTCATCGCCGGTTCGCAGTGGAGTGGTGCGAGTGTGCACAGCATCGTGCGCGATGAGCTCGATCCCTACGTTTGCGGTCGCGCCGGTGCGGCTTCGATCTGCGGTGAGGATGTAACGCTTACGCCAGGGGCGACGATGGCGCTCGTGCTCGCCATGCACGAACTGGTGACGAATGCGGCGAAAGACGGTGCGCTGTCTGTTGCTGAAGGGTGCGTGCATGTGGCGATTTCACGCGACGCCGAGGGCGCGCTGGTGATCGAATGGCAGGAGAGCGGCGGCCCCGAGTTGATACCGCCGCGGCGGCGTGGCTTTGGCTCTCAGCTCATAGAGAGCAGCATTCGCAGCGAAGTCGGTGGTTCAACGCAAGTGCATTATTTGAAGACGGGCTTGGAATGCACGATCACTATCCCAGGCAATCAGATCGTTGCGCGCAGCCGTCATTTAGGCCCCAATGTCAGAGAGGGCGAGGAGGCGGCGGAGCCCGTGATCCTGCTTGTGGGCGCACCTGACGAAGGTGAGCAGGAAACCGTGCAGAGGCTGGAATCCTTCGGCTATCAGGTGCAATCGGTCGATGACCGCGATGAGGCGGTGCGCGCTGCGAACCAAGGGAAGTTCGCTGCTGCTATCCTCGACATCAACTTTGGAGAAAAGGAGATTTTCTCCCTCGTTGATATTCTGGCCGGCCGAGATATTCCGCTCGCTTTCGTCGTTGATCGTCAGTTGTTCAACCCGCCACCGCGCTATCGCCATTGCCCGGTGCTAACAAAACCGCTGCGCGCGGATTCCGTTCGGCGCGTGCTGCCTAAAAATCCCTCACCCTAAAATGCATCCCCCTTGAGCGTTTTCGGGCTTATAGTCCGCGTACGGTTGCGATCAGCTTCTGGCCTGCGAACGGTTTGATGATGAGGGGCGCGTCGTGAAAGCGCTCTGGCAGATAGTCGCGCTCATAACCGGTGACGAATGCGAAGGGAATTGAGCGCGATAAGAGTTCAGCAGCAATTTCTTCGGTGGATTCGCCATGTAAATTGATATCGAGCAGCGCGCAATCAATCGGTAGATTCGCGATCATTTGCAGCGCTTCAGCGCTGTGACCAGTCGGACCGATCGGTGTCATGCCCGATTCGCGCAGTATGGTGCCGATTTCCAGAGCGAGAAAAGCTTCATCTTCGACGACAAGAACACGCTTCCCTGGCATTGCTTCCTCCCGGAGGGTACATCGATTGCAGCGGCATGCGACATCGCGCGGCATAAATAGCTATGCGCTAGCCATGCTCCCATGATTAGAAGTCCAATCGTAACCCTAGCTTGGCGGCATCTATATCTGTGGTGACCCTTACAGGGGATGCTTCAAACATAATCTCGTAGCGCACGTACTCAAACGCGAACCTAAGCATACGGGTGATGCGAAAGTCGATGCCCGCACCATAGAACATGTCACTGTCATCAAGCGTTTCGTGCAGACTGTCTGAGCGCTGGAGTTTGGCATTCCAAAACAGCATACCGCCGCGTGCATAGATTGCCATGACATTGCTCAGTGGCAATCGCAGCATGGCGCTCCCGGTCCAACCATCGACTTCAGCTTCGATCTGCGCCGCACCGATATGTCCGAAATTGATGGCGCTCGCTTCGATGCCGAAATAGCGTGAAAAATTCACACCAATGAGCCCTTCGAGGAGATCGTATTCATTACTGAATTTCGAATCGGGTGTTTTGTAATAGCCGTAATTGGCGCCTAGATAAAAGTGGGGAGCAGCATTGCTGCTCCCCGGGTTGTCATTGGATTTGGCGAGCAATGGCATGGCGCTCATGCCGAGCAGTGCGAATGCAATCACGATTCTCGCCGGCATGTCCTTCTCCTTGGCTCATCAGAGCCGGCATTTGAATGATTGTTTGATTACTGGAATCTGCGCCCGCGAAACCAGCGATGACTATGGTGATGATGCTCGCGGTGGTTTTCGATGCCACGACCGCTCAGTAGGCCGAAGATGAATCCGAGCGCCACCGAGCCGCCTACTGCCATCCATGGATGTTCGCCGACGCTGCCTTTGACGTGACCCATGACTCGGTGCGCTTCATGGTCGATTTTTTCCACGCCGTCTTGCAGGCGGCGCTCCAGGCGCTCGCCTTGCACGGCAATGCGATCCACGCCGTCATGCAGATATCCTGCCGCGCGATGCGAAATATGGGTGTTGGTGGCTTTCTTCTTTCTGATGCCTCTTACCATGGATTGTCTCCTCATTCATTCGAGCCGCCGACAAAAGGTCGGTCCCTGACGCATGGTACTGATATATTGCAGTGCAGCTTGAATGCCAGAATCAGATTGTCCATGTAGACAGCAGCTTGCAGGTCCGGTGCGTAAATGCGCGCACTCTTGTGCGGGCTAGGGTGCCCAGGTGATTGCTCGCATCACCCATCGACCGGGTTCTGATCGCTGCCGTCGCTGCCAGAGCTAACGTCGCTAGTATCGTTGGTGATGCCGTATTTTTTGATGCGATATCGCAATGTATCGCGCGTTGTGTCCAATATTCGTGCGGTAGCGGCGACGTTGTAATGCTGGCGCTCCAGCATGGCGAGAATGATTGCGCGATCCATCGCTTCAAGGCTCATGCTGCCGTCGAGCGCAAGTCTGATCCAGCCGGTGTCGGCAGCGACAGATGGGCCTTCACTCGCTGTGACTGCACCCTCGATCTGTTCTCCATAGGCGTCGGCAGCTTCAAGCTGTAGCCACTTCAGTGGCAGCTCATCGTTTTGTGCAAACATCACGCAGCGTTCGATGACGTTACGCAGTTCACGCACGTTACCGCTCCATTTATGCGCGCGCAAACGCTCCCACACCGCCTCGGGTACAAAGCGCACGCTGCGTCCTGCCTTGGCGTTGAATTCATGGATCAGCATCGGCACCAGGATGTCGAGATCTTCGAGGCGCTCGCGTAGCGGCGGCAGATGCAGATGAAAGACGCTGAGGCGATGATAGAGGTCTTCGCGAAAAGTGCCGCTGCGGATACCGAGCGCGAGATCGCGATTGCTGGCGGCAATCACCTGCACATCAACCGCAATTTCGTGCTCACCGCCGACGCGCCGGAAACTCTGCTCTTCTATCGCTTTGAGGGTTTTAGTCTGCAGATCAAGCGGCATTTCACCGATTTCATCGAGAAACAGTGTGCCGCCATCGGCTTGTTCCATCAGGCCGCGGCGACGTCCCTTGGCGCCGGTGAAAGATCCAGCTTCATGGCCGAAGAGTTCGGACTCCATCAGATCCTTGGGCAGCGCTGAACAGTTGACCTCGATCAGTGGGCCTTGGCTGCGGGTGCCGCTGTGATGAAGAATACGCGCGGCAACACCTTTGCCAGTGCCGGTTTCGCCAGTGATGGTGAGTGTGCGAAAAGGCGCCGTGCTAAGGCGCGTTAGTAATTCGCGCACTTCGCGCGCGGCTTGGCTGCTGCCGACGAAGCTTTCAGGACTATAGCGTTGACTCGCCTGCACGGTTTCATCATGCAGGCGCCGGTTCGCGCGCGCGCTTCGTGCGGCGCCAGTCACCACCAGATCGAGGCGGCTGAAATCCACCGGCTTTTCGAGAAAATCGAAAGCGCCGAGCTGCAGTGCCCGCACCGAATCGGCGACCGTGCCGTAGCCAGTCAGAAAGATCCATTCGCTGTCGCCAACACCGAGCTCATCGAGCAGATCGAGCGCATTGCCATCGGGCAGGCTCATATCGGAGACGACGACCAGTGGCGCGATGTCTTGCTCGCCGAGCAGGCGGCGTGCTTCCTTGAGTGTTGTCGCCGTGATCACGCGCCAGCGATCACGGCGGAAGTGACGTTCGATTTCCTGCGCCAGCAGCGCTTCATCTTCAATGACTAGCAGCGTCCTCAACATAGTGAGATCTTCCCTGTGGCAGTTCGAGGATGATGCGGGCCCCTCGAGACGTCCTGTTCTCAAGGCGCAAACTACCTCCGATATCACTGACGAAACGACGCACCATGATCAAACCAAGACCCGTGCCGCCGCGACGCCAGGAGCCGAATGCCCGCACGCCGTTCTGCAACATCTCCGGGGGAAACCCCGGGCCGTCATCTTCCACCAGCAACTGCGCGCAGTCGCCGTTATCCTTGATGGTCAGTCTTATCCGTCCAGCGTTTTCTCCGATGATCTGGGCCGCGTTCAAAATGAGATTAAGTAGGCATTGCCGGAACTGCGCTTCAGGCAGGCGGCACACCAGCTCATCGGGTGCATCGATATCGATGTCGATACGCTCATTGATCTGATAACGCACCAGCGTGCGCAGTTCGCGCAGCACAGCCACGATGTCGACATTGGAAAGCGGCTCAGGCGTCTGGCGCGCGCCTTCGAGCAGCATATTGAGCTGCTGGTTGATGCGCCGGATTTCGATCAGAATGAGATCGACGCGATCGATCAGTTCCGGATCACTGAGATCACGGCGCAGATTCTGTAGCGCCATGTGCGTTGCGGTGAGTGGATTGCGCAGCTCATGCGCGACGCTCGCTGCGATCTCACCCACCGCGCCAAGGCGCTCGGCCTGCGCCACACGCTGCTGCTGTTTGAGCAGAATGCGCGTTGCTTGTTGCACGGAAGTGGTGAGCGTGTCTTCGCGCCGCTGATGAGATTGCTCCAGCGTCACCAGGCGATTCACCATGCGGTTATAGTTCTCAAATAGCGGCAGCAGCATGGGATCTACGCCCTTGGTCGGCGCGCAGGTGTAGTCCTGTTCAGACATCAGCGTCATCAGGTTACCGAGCGTATCGATCGGCCTGATGATGTGGTGTCGAATGTGGCGGCCGAGCGGTATCAGCACCATCAGCAACCCGATCAGCAGACCGAGCGCGATATGCTGCTCGCGCCGTGCCGCCGCGCGTTTGTCGATCATGATCGTTTGCTGCGTATCGAATTCACTGGCAAGCGCTTTGCGCATCAGCAGTCTTGCGCTGTTAAGGTGCGTGACAGCAGCTGCGGGTTCGGCGCTACGGGAAAAGCGTGTCAATCCTTCCTGTGCTGCGGATATCAGTTCATGTGAGCGCGGGTTGAGATATCCATTCGAGTTGTTCAGTCGTCTCATCGCCTCATGGAGGGAGGCGAGCGCCGCCTGATCGGCGTTGCCCAGCGTCGCTTTATCGATGATGTCTTGTATGCGCTGATCGGCGGATTCCAGCGCGCTGAGATAAGAGAGATGTCGTTCGAGAGGGTCGAGCTCGCGGTCGTGGCGCCAGGAGCTGTAGAGCAGTAATCCGAAAGCAAGCAGCAGCAGGAGCGCAATACCGCCCGTCAGCAGCCACACCGGCCGATGCAGCAAACCGGTCTTTGCTGAGCTGCCGGGCTGCGCATGGCGATCGAAAATCGTATTACCGAGTTGGCCGACGAGCCGCATGAAAACTCCGTCTGGCTTGGACTCCTTTGCATAAGGAGCGAAAAACGCTCCAACCGGTGGTGATGTTTACTGGTGTTTTATAGCTTTACAGCTGGCGCTTGAAGAATCGGGCGTTGCGCGATCAGTACTGCACGAGACAAGGCGAGATGGAGGCGTGAAGCCGGCCGGGGATTGCGATGAATCCATGAATATATATCAGGGCATCAATCATGCCTCCTTTGTACGGCTCCGACCAGCCGGCGAGCTACGTAACTGGGTTACGTAGTTGCGGGCGAGTGAGCGTGCTGCGCCGTGAGGCGGCTGTGAAACGGCTGGTAGCTAGAGGTTGCAGTCGGGGTGTCGCCTGACGAGACCCCGACTGCAACCTCGGGGATCGTTGGGTTCAGTTTTTTAGGCCCGTTTGTAGACGGCTAGAACGCTCCACCGGGGGCAAGTCTGGTAGCGGCAATCGCTACACGCTTGCCGAGCGCGCGGCACAGGCGTTTTTCCTCGTCGCTGAGCGGCTGCGCATCATTCGCGCCGGCGAAGTGGCTCGCGCCATAAGGGGTGCCACCAGTGCGCGTGGTGAGAAGGTCCGCTTCACGGTAGGTCAAGCCGACCGGCAGCATGCCGTGATGCAGCAGCGGCAGCATCATGGAAAGTAGCGTGCTCTCCTGACCGCCGTGCAGACTGGCCGACGAGGTGAAGACGCCAGCCGGACGGCCAGCCAATGCCCCAGACAGCCACAGCTCACTCGTGCCATCGAGAAAATATTTCATGGCCGCGGCCATATTGCCAAAGCGCGTCGGACTGCCGAGCAGCAGACCATCGCACTGCGCGAGATCTTCGGTGCAGGCGTAGGGCGCGCCGGTGGCAGGAATGTCATCGCTGATCGCTTCGCAGACCGTAGATACCGCCGGCACCGTGCGCACGCGCGCACGGCAATCAGGCACTTCTTCGACGCCGCGCGCGATCATGTCGGCCATGCTTGCCACTGCGCCGGCGCGGCTGTAATAGAGCACCAATACTTCCGTCATGCGAGCAGCTCCAGTATCAGTTCGGGCGGGCGTCCGACCACGGCTTTGTCATCGACGATGACGATGGGGCGCTCGATCAAGGCTGGGTGAGATGCCATCGCATTGATGAGATCGGCATCGCTCTTGCTCGCGTCGGCGAGATCGAGTTCGCGAAAAGCGAGTTCGGATTTGCGCAATAACTCACGCGGCTTCATGCCAAGCTTGCGCAGCAGTTGCTTGATAGTTGCGGCGTCAGGTGGCGCGTGCAGATATTCGATGATCTGTGGCTCGATACCGCGCTCGCGCAGCAGCTCCAGGGCGGCGCGGGATTTGGAGCACCGCGGGTTGTGATAGATGGTGACTTTCATGGCCTCTTCACGTTGATTGCAGCGGTGCCATTCTAACGCGGGCTTTCTTGACAGCCTATAGGGTGGGTGATAAGTTCCAGGCAGCTTACAAGCCTGTCCAAATAGTGCTTTCCTCGCTTGATTCCATGAAATTTATCGCTGTCATCGCAAAGTCAGTCGGGTTGATTTCATGCCTGCTGCTCGCAGCATGCGCGGGCGCGCCCACACAGGAAATGAGCAACGCGCGCCAATCGGTGCAGGCTGCTTACGATGCTGGGGCAAATGAATTCGCGACGCGCAATCTCGAAGTTGCTCACGACTACCTCGCGCGCGCAGAGCGCGAGCTTGAGCTGCGCTATTTTTCCATGGCTTACCACGACGCTATCGTTGCCAAGAGTGAAGCGATCAAGGCGCACACGGTAGCCACCGCCGTGCAGGAGGCGCAGGCCGCCGTCGATGCCATGGAAGAGGGCAGTAGCCGCGATGAAGCGCAGAGCTTGCTGCAAGAGGCGATGAACGCTGCGCGCGAGGGGCGCGACAGGCAGGCCGTGCGGCTTGCTCAGGAAGCACAGCGCAAGGCTGAGTCATCAGCAAACTCCGGTGATTAAGCGCGGCGATTGAATGTCGACTCTTATCAGCCGCGCGCGGCGCTTCACTGAAGCAGTGCGCCGTTTCTGCATTCTTCTCTACCGCCGCTTCGATGATGATCGCTGCCTGATGACGGCGACGGCGCTGAGTTACACCACCTTGCTTTCTCTCGTTCCGCTGCTGGTGGTGGTATTCTCCATCATCTCGTCATTCCCAGTGTTTGAGAAGGTGACTGGTACGATACAGGAGTATGTGTTTCGTAATTTCCTGCCGGCGGCCGGCGAGACAATTCAGGCGTACTTGACGAATTTCATGGCGCGAACCGGCACGCTGACTGGCGTAGGTATCGCAACGCTCGTCGTCACTGCGCTAATGCTGATGAACACCATCGACGGCGTACTCAACCGCATTTGGCGCGTGCATCGTTCGCGCTCGATAGTGGCGAAAATGGCGACGTACTGGGCGACGCTGACGCTTGGCCCGATGCTGCTGGCGATTAGCATAGTTGCGACTTCTTATCTGGTCACGCTATCAAAGCTCGGCGCAATGGCGAGCTCTGCGCTGCTGGGCTGGCTGCCGTTTCTGTTCACCAGCCTCGCCTTGACGCTGCTCTATGTGTTGGTGCCAAACCGCAGAGTACCGCTGCGTTACGGATTGATCAGCGCGGTGCTCGCCGCGGCGCTGTTTGAAATCGCCAAAGCAGCTTTCGCTTATTACGTTGCTGCCGGTCCGGTTTACACCACGATTTATGGCGCACTCGCGACCATTCCGCTGTTTCTGGTGTGGATCTATGTGTCGTGGGCGATCGTGCTGCTCGGTGCGGAATTCAACTATTGTCTGACCGTGTTTCGCCTCGATCGCTTCCGCCCGGTGCGCGACAAGACGGTCTCGGGGCTGATTTCAGCGTATCGCGTGCTCGGTCATTTGTGGCAGGCGCAGCTGCAAGGAAAGACGCTGACGGCTTTTGAACTGGTCAAACATGAGCCGCGTCAGGATCTCGATACGCTGAATGAGATCCTGCAACGCCTCGAAAGCAACCATCTGGTTTATAGCGTCGATTCCGGTGCCTGGGGTGTGTCGCGCGATCTTGGCGAATTCACGCTGATGGAACTCTATCGTTTGTTTCCCGGCCCGCTCACCGTCGCCGACCTCGATGGTTCATGGTCTGCAGTTGATCCGTGGAATCTAGCGCTCTACGAGCGCCTCTGCGAAGCGCGCAAGAATGTCGACGATGCCATGGGCGTGCCGTTGAAGCAGCTTTATCGCGGATCATCTGACGGTGCTTAAGGAGCGCCTCTTGAAAACCTTCCGTCATTGCGAGGCGAAGCCGAAGGAGTCCGCATCGCTGCCGTGGATTGCCACGGGGCTAATAACCGTCTGGCGCCCCTCGCAATGACGAAGTAGGAAATTGACGAAGCAGGGTTTTTCAGGCTTTCTTTAATCGATGCGGCCGTCGCGCGCGGCTTGTAGTACCAAACGATCGAATTCCTCTGCCGTGAGCAGTCCGCGTTCAGCCACGATGTCACGCACCGGGCGCTGAGTGCGTTCTGATTCCTTGGCGATTTCTGCTGCGCGCGCATAACCGATACGTGTGTTGAGCAGCGTTGCAAGGCCAACACTCGCATGCAGAAATTCGCGGCAGCGCTCGCGGTCCGCAGTGAGTCCACGCAGATTGCGCGCGGTAGCGGCGGCGATGGCAGCAGTCAACCAATCCATGGCATCAAACAGCGCCGAGCCGATGGCAGGCATCATCACGTTCAATTCGAGCTGTCCGGCCTGCGTCATGAGCGAAATGGCCGTGTCCTGCCCGATGACTTGGAAGCACACCTGATTCAGCATTTCGAACATCACTGGATTGACCTTGCCCGGCATGATGCTTGAGCCTGGCTGCACGGCGGGCAAGAGAATTTCGCCAAGCCCCGTGCGCGGCCCGGAGGCGAGCAAACGCATGTCGTTGGAGATGCGCGTCAGTTCGAGTGCGAGATCGCGGATCGCCGAGGAAAGACGCTGGATGTCGTGCATCGATTGCATCTGCGCGGCAAGATCGGCAGCTGGGCGGATCGCTTCGCCCGTTAAGCGCGCAAGCTCGGCGCTTGCGGCCTGCGCGTAGCCGGGCGCGGTGTTGAGCCCTGTGCCGGCGGCGCTGCCGCCAAGACCGGTTTCGCACAGCGGATCACGTGTTGTATCGAGCTGGGTAGCAGCGCGTCGCAGGATAAAAGCATAAGCGCTGAATTCTCTGCCGAGGGTAGTCGGCACTGCATCTTGCAGATGAGTGCGACCACTCTTTACGGTATCGGCTTCGCGTTCGGCGATTTCCGCGCAGGTATCAGCCATCGCGCGAACGGCGCTGGTGAGGCGTGGCAATTTGGCGAGCGCGGCGAGGCGGATCGCGGTCGGAATAGTGTCGTTGGTGCTCTGCCCCATATTGACGTGATCGTTGGGGTGCACCGGTGTATAAACGCCGCGCTTGCCGCCGAGCGCCTCATTGGCGAGATTGGCGATGACTTCGTTGGTATTCATGTTGTGGCTGGTGCCGGCGCCAGCCTGAAAACGATCGACGATGAATTGATCGAGATGGTCGCCAGCAATGATGCGGTCAGCAGCAGCGATGATGGCCTCGCTCAGTTTGGCATCGAGCTCACCGGCACGCTGATTGGCGATCGCAGCAGCACGTTTGATACGCACATGCGCAAGAACGAAGTCACGATCCGGCCCACGACCGCTGATGGGAAAATTGGCAATCGCGCGCGTGGTCTGTATGCCGTATAGCGCTTCTGCCGGTACCTGAAGTTCGCCCAAACTGTCTTTCTCGCTGCGAAATGCCTGCTTGCTCACGTCTCTGTCCTGAAGGAGTTTGTGAAGCCGCATACTATATCAGAGGCAATGAAGATGGCTTGGAGATGGAGCCCTCTCCCTCAATCCCTCCCGCAAGCGAAACCTCTGCGAAACTGAATCCAGCACAACTCTCTGAGGGTTGCTGTCGGGGGGGGGGGGGGTGGGGGGGCGGCCCCGCCCGCCGGGCGGGGGGGGGGGGGGGGCGGGGGGGGGCGGGGGGGGTGGGGGGGCGTGGG
>JAITWN010000128.1 GCA_031285245.1 Chromatiales bacterium
CCCTGGCGGCCTACGGTCCCGAAATGCACACCCCGCCGCCGCCCCCTCGATGGCAGTGATGACATCGGGCGGCATATCTCATCGGTATCGTGCTGATACCGGAAAATAAAGGTCTTCATCAAAACCCGCTTCTTCGGCAATCCACTAGCCGTCTGGATTGCCACGGGGCTGACGCCCCTCGCAATGACGAAGCGAGTTTTTTCAAATCTTCATCTATCTGGCTGATTCTGGCGCAAGGCAAGTCTCCCCTCCGCGCCAGAATCACTCCTTACTGAAGTACCAAGATCACTCCACCAACACCGCACGCACTGGCGCAAAGCTAACGCGATGCACTGGGCTTGCGCCAAGGCTGCGCAGTGCGGACAGGTGTTCTGCCGTGCCATAACCCTTGTGGCGCGCGAAACCGTATCCGGGATAGATGCGGTCGAGCTCCATCATCTCGCGATCACGCGCCACCTTGGCGAGAATAGAAGCGGCTGCGATAGCGACCACGCGTTCATCGCCGCCGATGATGGCATGCGTGGGGCAAGCCACCACTGGACAATGCACGCCATCAATCAAAGCGCGACTCGGTGCAAGATGCAGCGCTGTTATTGCGCGGCGCATTGCGAGCAAGGTTGCCTGCAGAATGTTGAGACGATCGATCTCTTCGACCTCTGCTTTGGCCACCGCGAAAGCACGTGCATGACGGCGGATGAGCGCATCGAGCTGTTCACGCTCAGCAGCCTTCAACACCTTGGAATTGTCGATGCCAGGAATCGGACAAGCCGCAGGATCGATGATCACCGCAGCCGCATAAACCGGCCCTGCGAGTGGACCGCGCCCTGCCTCATCCACACCTGCCGCAAAGGGATCGGCGATTTCAGCGAGGCTCGGTAGCCGCGGCTTTGCCATCATGCCACTGCGATTATTTCTGAGCGGATGATTGCAGACGGCCGCGCGCTGCGAGTTCGAGCACGGCATCAGCGGCGCGTTCATCAGCGCCTTGACGCAGCATCGTGTGCAGCTCGGCAAAACGCGCGTGCGTTGCAGCGGCGCGCTGCGGATCTTCGAGATACGCCAGTAACGCCGCGCCCATATTCTCAGGCCGCGCTGCACCCTGGATAAACTCGGGCACCAGACTCTCGCCGGCGAGCAGATTCGGGATCGCGTAACGATCGATATAGACCAAGCGCTTGGCGAGCCAATACGTCATCGGCGCCATGCGATACGCCACCACCATCGGACGATCGAGCAGCATCGCTTCAAGCGTTGCCGTGCCGCTTGCCACCAGCACCGCATCAGCGGCTGCCATCACTTCGCGCGAACGACCGTCAAACAGCATCAACGGCAGATCAGGATCAATCACCAGCGCATTCTCAAACAAACGTCGCGTCGCAGCATTGACCAGCGGCACGATGAAGCGCAGCCCCGGCCGGCGCTGCAAGCACCAGCGCGCAGTGCGCACGAATACTTCCGCGAGACGAGAAACCTCGCTCTGGCGACTGCCAGGCAGCAACGCGATGATGTCGCCCTCTGCGGCTAAGCTCAGCGCAGCACGCGCGGCGCTGCGATCGCTTTCACTTGCCTTTTCACCGGGGATCGCATCGGCGAGCGGATGGCCGACGAAGCGCACCGGCACACCGTGCTCTTCATAAAAAGCGGCTTCGAACGGAAACAGCGTCAGCATCAGATCGACCGACTGCGAAATGGTGCGCAAGCGGCCGCGGCGCCAGGCCCAGACCTGCGGACTGACATAATGTGCGGTCAGCACGTTTGCTGCTTTCAAGCGTGCTTCAAGACCGAGATTGAATTCAGGCGCGTCGATGCCGACGAACACATCGGGCGGATTGGCGGTGAAATGGCGCACGAGATCGGCGCGCATGGCATAGAGCTCGGGGTAGCGCCCGAGCACTTCAACGAGACCCATCACGGAGAGACGTTCGGAAGAATGCAGCACGCGGCATCCAAGCGCTGCCATGCGCGGCCCGGCGACGCCCTCGAAGGTTGCATCTGGTATGCGCGCGCGAATGGCCTTGATCAGGCCAGCGCCGAGGATATCGCCGGAGGCTTCGCCTACGACCAGGCCGATACGCAAGCGAGTGCCCTCGCTGCGCTCAACGCACGATGCCGCGCTGAGAACGCTCGATGAAGTCAGCCATTGCGCCGACCTCCGGGCAATCGCTCGCCATAGCGCGCAGCTCCTCGATCGCGCGACCGAGCGGCAGATTGGCGCGATAGATGAGCTTGTAGGCCTGGCGCAGCGCGCGCACGGTATGAGCTGCGAAACCACGGCGGCGCATGCCTTCGACATTGAGCCCGTAGGGCTTTGCCATGTGGCCAGAGACGAGGACGAAAGGCGGCACATCTTTAGTGATGAGGCTCGCTGCGGCGGAGAAACTATGCGTACCGATGGCGCAGAACTGATGCACCAGCGAATAACCGCCGAGAATGACGAAGTCATCGACGATCACATGCCCGGCGAGCGATGCGTTGTTAGCAAAGATGGTGTGATTGCCAACGATGCAATCATGCGCGATATGCACATTCGCCATGATCAGATTGTCGTTGCCGAGGCGCGTGACGCCACCTCCCTGCACTGTGCCACGATGCATGGTGACGCACTCGCGCACGACATTGCGGTCGCCAATCTCAAGGAGCGTATCTTCGCCGCGGTATTTTTTGTCCTGCGGAATTTCACCGATCGACGCGAACTGGAAAAACTGATTGTCGCGTCCGATGTGGGTAGGCCCATTGATCACCACATGCGGACCAACCCGAGTGCCAGCCCCGATTTGCACATTCGGGCCGATGATGGAAAACGGCCCGATCGAGACATTCTCGGCGATGCGGGCGCCTGGGTCGATGATTGCGCGTGGATCGATCACGCAGGAATATCCTTTGCTGCGCACATCATTTCCGCCGCCGCCACCAGCTCATCGTCGACGCGCGCTTGCGCATTGAAGAACCAGATGTTGCGCACGGTACGGGTCAACTTCACGTCGATCACCACGCGATCACCCGGCTCCACCGGACGCTTGAAACGCGCCTTGTCGATACCGACCAGGTAATACAGCGTGCCATCCGAGGGCTGGGCACTGACGGTGCGAAACGCGAGAATGCCCGTTGCCTGCGCCATTGCTTCGAGGATGAGCACGCCGGGCATTACCGGACGCACCGGAAAATGCCCGTTGAAAAAAGGCTCGTTGTACGACACGTTCTTGATCGCCGTCAGCGTCTCGCCCGGCGTGTGACGCAGTACCCGATCGATGAGCAGAAACGGATAGCGATGCGGCAATTGGCGCAGAATGGCGTGAATGTCCATGCTGGAGGAGCCATCATCGCCATGATTGATATTGGGATCGATAGGATCTTGCTTGCTCATTTATTCTGTCCTTGCTCGCGCTGCGCGCGCATCCGACCAAACTCCTGCTCCAACTCATGCAGCCGCTTGGCCATATCATCCAGTTGTCGCATGCGAACGAAGTTGCGACGCCATGCTGCCACTGGCTCGAATGGCGTACCGGAAGAGTACACACCTTTCTCACGAATAGACTGCGAAACGAATGTCGTCCCAGTCACCTGCACATCATCGACGATTTCAAGGTGACCGCTGATACCTACTCCACCGCCGATCGCACAGCGCTCGCCGATGCTGGTGCTGCCAGCAACACCAGTACAGCCAGCGATGGCGGTGTGGGCACCGATCTTGACATTGTGGGCAATCTGCACCTGATTATCCAGCTTGACGCCATCTTCGATCACGGTGTCGCCAAGCGCGCCGCGATCGATGGTGGTGTTCGAACCGATATCGACATCATCACCGATGATCACGCTGCCGATCTGCGCAATCTTGATCCACACACCGCGCTCGTTGGCAAAGCCGAAGCCTTCGCCACCGATCACTGCGCCGGAATGAATGATCACGCGCTGCCCAATGCGCACCCCGGCGTGCACCGTGACATTGGGGGCAAGCCGCCCACCCTCGCCGATCTCGACACCATCGCCAAGCACACAGCCCGCGCCGATGATCACGCCACGCGCAAGACGCACACCTCGTCCCAGGGTCGCGTGCGCCGCGATGGCAACATCATCTGCCAAAATACAATGCTCACCGATCACCGCGCTCGCATGAATTCCCGCTTCCATCGCTAGTGGCGGATGCAGCAGGCTCGCGACATGCGCGTAAGTCACATAGGGATCGCGGCTGATCAGTGCGTTGACCACGCAATCGGCCAGCATCTCACGATCGAGAATGACCGCTGACGCGTGCGTGCTGGTGAGATGACGACGAAAACGCGGATTGCTGAGAAAAGAGATATCACCTTCTTGCGCGCGCTCGAGCGAGGCTACGCGACGCACTACGCAATTGGCATCGCCATGTACCTCGGCGCCAAAACGCGCGGCGAGCTCTCCCAGAGTGATCTCCACCCCGACTCCCTTGCCTGAAAAAACCTGATAGAACCTAATGCGGCCTAGCGCTTCGTTCCTGCCGACCCTGTTCCTGTTGATTGGTAGCGTTTGGTCAGACCAGCAAGCACTTTATTGGTCATGTCCATCGCGGCGTTGGCGTAGGCAATGCCTTCAAAGAAAATAAGATCGTAACCGTCGGCCTTGCCGACCTCCTGGATGCTTTCCTTGATCTGATCCTGCAAACCGCCGAGCGCTTCGTTACGGCGGATGTTGAGGTCCTCGCGGAATTCCTCCTGCATACGGCGCAGCTCACGCTTACGCGAGAGTACATCGGCGCTGCGGTTACGGCGTTCGCTCTCGCTGAGTACTGCGCCGTCACGATTCAGACCATCTTCTATGCGCTTGATTTCGTCCTGCGCGCGCGAGATTTCTTGTTCACGCGAGGCAAATTCGCTTTGCAGACGGCGTGTGGCTTCCTGCGCCTGGGGCGCGTCTTCCAGCAGGCGTACCGCATCGACGTAACCTAGTTTCAATTCGGCGTGCGCCTGCGCGGCGAAGAGCGCCGGGATCATCAGAACGAAGGCAAGACGAATGTAATGCTTCAATGTCGTACTCCAGAGCGAGATCAGAAGAAGAACGAACCCAATGTGAACTGGAAAACTTCTTTATTGTCGCCGTCGCGCGCGTTCAGCGAGCGCCCCAAACTGAACGTCATCGGAGCGAGCGGAGTGTACCAGATCACTGCGATACCGGCTGACTGACGCAGCTCTCCCGTTGAGAAGTCATTCACATCAGCAAAAACGTTACCAATATCAAAGAACGTACTCAGGCGCAACGACTTGCTTTCCTCCGCAAACGGCATCGGCAGAATCAGTTCGAT
>JAITWN010000208.1 GCA_031285245.1 Chromatiales bacterium
CAGCAGCCGGGCGGCTTCCATGCTCACGTTCTGGAGCGCGATGCCAACAGTCAACGCGCCAAGCCATAACAGCGCCATGATCAGATTAGCCGCCGGACCGGCGATCGCGACCAGCGCCATGTCATGCTCAGGGCGGCGCAGATTTTCCTTGGTCACTGGCACGGGCTTCGCCCAACCAAACATGACGCCGCCGATCAGCAGCAGAGCAACCGGCACCAGCACCGTGCCGATCGGATCGATATGTCGCAAGGGATTCAAACTGAGGCGCCCGAGCATCTGGGCCGTGCGGTCGCCAAGCAGCAGCGCCATCCAGCCATGCGCCACCTCGTGCACCGTGATCGCCAGCAGTACGGGGATCATCCAAACCGCGACCAACTGGACATGTCCTAGTGTCATGCGGGTGGATTATACCGATTTCGCTGGGCATCGCCCTGTCGCTTAAGTTCAGTAACAAGACTATCAAGGTCAGTGGCAGGGGCGTCGTCGGGATCCGCTTCACTGCGAAAGGAACGAAGCATCCCCCTTCCCCTGCCTAACCAACGCCGGCACTTCGTCCGTGAGATCGATCACCGTGGTCGGTTCAAACCCGCAAAAACCACTATCGAGCACCGCATCGAGGTGTTTACCGAGACGCTCACGAATTTCTTCCGGATCGCTGAGTGGCAAATCCGCACCGGGTTCGATCAGGGTCACGCTCATGATCGGTTCATCAAGCAGCTCTAGCAGCAGGTGCACGACCGGATGATCGGGCACACGCAAGCCGATGGTCTTGCGTTTGGGATTTTGCAAACGCCGCGGCACTTCGCGGCTCGCGGGAAGGATGAAAGTGTAAGGCCCAGGCGTCAGCATCTTCAGCAGGCGATAAGCCTGATTATCGATGCGAGCGTAGGTAGAGATCTCTGAAAGATCGCGGCACACCAGCGTGAAATCGTGTTTCTCATCGAGCTGGCGCAAACGCCGGATGCGCTCCATCGCATCTTTATCACCGATGTGACAGCCGAGCGCGTAGCTCGAATCGGTGGGATACGCGATCACCCCACCCCGGCGCACAATCTCAACCGCCTGGCTCACCAGCCGGCGCTGCGGATTATCAGGATGAACCTGTAAATACTGCATGCGCTTGCTCCTATGTCATCTGCATGCTGCCGGGATTATCCCTCCGGGCGCATCACTGCTCTCTCGAAGCGTCGGCGGCCACGGACGGCCGCCGCCGAGCGGTCAGGATGACGAAAAGCGCGCCTTAAGTGCCGCGTCCGGCGATGCCCTATCATTGAATCTTTATGAATTCCCGCCACGAAGCCTCAAGCCGCCCAGCTCTGCCAGACCGGCGTGCAATCTTCAGGCAGCGGCGGCAGTCTGCCGAGCTCAAGGCCTGCGCCCGGCTCGTGAAAGTCTGATCCGCGCGAGGCAAGCAGATCAAACTGACGCGCATATCGCGCCATGGTCGCCGTCAGATCCGCGGTTTGAAATCCTGAAATCACTTCCATACCCACGCCACCCGCGGCACGAAACTCCGCCAGCAATCGCCGTAATGCACCGTTAGTCAGCTTGTAACGAGCGGGATGCGCAAGCACAGAGACGCCGCCGGCAGAACTGATCCAACTCAGCGCGGCATCGAGTCCCGCCCACTCACAGGACACATGACAGGACGCGCCGCGCACGAGATAACGCTTGAAGGCGCGCTGCGTATCACGCGCATGACCGGCCGCCACCAGAAAGCGCGCGAAGTGGTTGCGCCCCGGAATACCGCCGCCCGCTTGCTCACGCGCGCCAGCGAGCGCGCCCGCAATACCGATTTTTTCCAGCTTTTCCGCCAGGCGCTCGGCGCGCACTACACGTACCTCGCCCAGCGCTTGCAACCCTGCAGCGAGTTCCGGATGCTGAGGATCGACATTGAGACCGAGCACATGCAGAACCCGATTCTGCCAGCTCACGGAAATCTCGACTCCGGCGATCAACTTCAGCCCCAGCGTCGCCGCCGCGGTGCGGGCTTCGCTCACACCCGCCGTGGTATCATGGTCGGTGATCGCGAGCAGGTCGACGCCCTGCTGAGCGGCGCGCGCAACCAGCGCCGCCGGTGACAGAACACCGTCCGAGCAAGTCGAATGACTGTGCAGATCGACCCGCGGTCCGCTGAATTCGCGTGCTTCGATGTTTTCCATGTGACTAACAATCAAAATATGTTGATCCGCCATCATTCACGCTGGATGCGCCCATGAAGCTGCTCTTCGATGTGTTCCCAGTCCTGCTGTTCTTCATCGCCTTCAAGGTATCAGGTGGCGATGTCTACGTTGCTACCAGTGTTGCCATCACCGCCGGCGTCTTGCAGCTCATCATCCAGTGGCTGCGGGTGCGGCGTCTGGAAAGCATGCAACTCATCACCCTCGGGCTGTTGGTGCTGCTTGGCGGCGCGACACTGCTGCTGCGCGATGAGATGTTCATCAAATGGAAACCCACGGTCGTGAACTGGCTGTTCGCCGCGGTATTTCTGGGCAGCCATTTTATAGGCAAACGCCTGATGATGCAGCGCGCTCTCGGCAAGAGCGTGGAGCTCCCGCAAACGATATGGTGGCGACTGAATGTAGCCTGGGGTTTGTTCTTTATCGCCATGGGGCTGATCAATCTGTGGGTCGTGTATAATTTCGCCACCGAAAGTTGGGTCAACTTCAAGCTGTTCGGCATTTTGGGTTTGACCGCAGTTTTCGCCGTGGCACAGTCTTTTTACATCATGCGCCATGCCAAGCACGACGCCGATAGGGGAGGAAAGGCGGAATGATGTATGTCTTTTATTGCGAGGATGGCGCTAACACGCTTGAAGCGCGCCGCTTGCATCGCCCCGAGCATCTCGCTCGGCTCAAAGCATTGCAGAACGAAGGGCGTTTATTTGTCGCTGGCCCCTGCCCTGCGATAGATAGCGCGGATCCGGGCGCCGCTGGCTTCACCGGCAGTCTGATCGTTGCAGAATTCCCATCGTTTGAAGCAGCCCACGCCTGGGCCGCCGCGGATCCTTTTAGCAAATGCGGTGTCTACAGCAAGGTGACGGTTAAACCGTTCCTGAAAGCGCTCCCCTGAAGCACCAGATCCTCTAACATTCCGCAGCCTGAATCTTCCCGAATCTTTTAAGGACCAACACACTTATGTCACGACCGGCCTCCAGATGGCACCGCCCCATCCCTGTTGCCCTATCGATCCTGTGCCTGTGCACTTTTGTCGAGGTGCATACCGCCAGCGCCGAACAAACCCCTGCGGCGCAAAGCGAACTCACTCCCGACACCGTGATCGCGGTGGTCAATGGTCGCGAGCTCACCTTCGCTGATTTCAACGCCTTCATCAATACGCGCATCAGCGCGCAGCAGCGCCAGCAAGGGCTCAATGTGCAACAGCGCAACGCGCTGATCACCGAATATGTCAATCGCGAGTTGGTCTATCAGGATGCGGTCAAACACGGCTGGGACAAAGCGCCGGAGGTAGTGATCGCGGTCGATAACCACCGCCGCAATCTATCTGCGCAGTACGCCCTTGGGCAGCAGGTTAGCGCACCGATCGCAGATGCGGACCTCGAAAAAGCCTATCGCGAACTCAAGCCGATCAAGGAATTCAAGACCATGCACATCCTCGTGCACACCGAAGCCGAGGCAAAGCAGATTCTCACCGCGCTAAGCAGCGGCAAAACATTTGATGCCGTCGCCAAGGAAAGCTCGATCGACCCTTCCGCAGCTCAGGGCGGTGATCTTGGCTGGATCGCAGCAGAGCAAATCGCAACGCCGCTGCGCAATGCCATCGTTGATATGAAAAAAGGCAGCCTCAGCCAGCCTATCCAAACCCAATTCGGCTGGCATATCCTGCGCGTAGACGATATCCGCACCGTACCAGTGCCGTCGTTCGCAGACGTGAAAGACGATTTGCGCCACAAGATTCAAAACGAAAACATCGGCAAATACCTAAGCGGACTGCGCCAGTCCGCCCAGATCGAGTTCAAGTAAATTTCTGAACGCAGAAACGCAGACCCCGCATCATCATTGCGAGGGGCGTTAGC
>JAITWN010000218.1 GCA_031285245.1 Chromatiales bacterium
GATGGCGGCGTACGAGCGGCCAGGATGGCGAAAAGCGAGTCTCATCATGCGACACGCCGACAGCGACTCTCAGGGTTTGTTGGATTCAATTCCGCAGCCGGAGAGGGGATTTCCAGCCAGTCCCGCAGTTAGTTGCTCAAGCTTCTGCCGAAGTCTCCGAGCGGGCGATCATTTCTTCAGCATGTGCGCGCGTGGTGGCGCTGATCTCGACGCCGCCGAGCATGCGTGCGATTTCTTCAGTACGTTCGGTGCGTGTTAGCGGTGCGACGGTCACGGCTGATTTACCTTTGCTTGCGCTCTTTGCTACGCGCAAGTGATGATGGCCGAGTGCTGCGACTTGGGGGAGATGCGTGATGCATAGCACTTGTCGCCGCGTGCCGAGCGCGCGCAGTCCTTGTCCAACGATTTCCGCGACACGGCCGCCGACGCCGACATCGACTTCATCGAAGACAGCGCTTGGTACGCCGGTCTGTTCGACGGTGATCATCTGGATCGCAAGACCGACGCGCGACAGTTCGCCGCCAGAGGCGATTTTGGCGAGCGGTCGTGGTGTTTGCTGCGGATTGGTCGCGACCAGAAATAGCGCACGTTCACTGCCTGCTGGTGAAGGGTCAGGCGTGCGCGGTTCGAGTTCGACGGCGAAGCTGCCGTCGGGCATGCCGAGTTTGCGCATTTCGCGGGTGACGGCCTGACTCAGTTTGCGCGCGGCTTTTGCGCGGCTTGTGCTGAGTTCGGCGGCGGCTTCGCTCCAGGACTGCGCTGCTTGTGCGATCGCGGCCGCAAGCGCGGTGAGACGCGCATCGGCGCCTTCTACGCGTTCGAGTCGTGCGCGCAATTCCTCATGCAGCGCGGGTAGCTGGGCTGCGGGCGTGCGATGTTTGCGCGCGAGTTCGTGGATGGCGCCAAGGCGTCGGTCGATCTGATCGAGGCGCTGTGGATCGAGATCGAGGCGTTGCAAACTGGCACGCAGTTCGGCGGCGGCTTCGATGAGTTGCGTGTCGGCGCTCGCGAGTAATTCGACGGCGCTCGCAAGACCTGCATCGATGGTGCTGAACGGACGCAGCATTCCAGCGAGCCGGGTGACGCGATCCGTAATGGCGTCTTCCTCTTCATGCAGCTCGGCGATACCGGCGCGACAGGCTTCGATCAATTGGCCGGCGTTGGCAAGACGGCGGTGCTCTTCGTCGAGGCGGCGCACTTCGTCATCGCCGAGTGCGAGCGCATCGAGCTCTTGCGCCTGATAGCGCAGCAGTTCGAGTTCGCCGCCGCCCGCGCGGCTGAGCTGCGCGAGTTCTTCGGCTTCAGTGCGCAAGCGTCGCCATTCGCGATAACGGCTTTCGACCTGTGCAAGCAGGTTGGCATGACGCGCGTAGCCATCGAGCAATCCGCTTTGATGTTCGCGTTCAAGCAATGAATGATGTTCGTGCTGACCGTGGATATCGATGAGCAGCACTCCAAGCGCGCGCAGCGAGGCGAGCGGTACCGTGCTGCCGTTGATGAAAGCGCGTGAACGTCCATCGGCGGAGACAGTGCGGCGCAAGATGCATTCATCGCCGCCATTGTCGAGCTCTTGGTCGAGCTCCTGCTCGCGCAGCCAGCGTTTTGCGGCTTCGTTATCTTTGATGCTGATAGTTGCGGCGACTTCGGCACGCTCAGCGCCTTGTCGCACTACGGCGCTATCGGCGCGATCACCAAGGGCGAGGCTGAGCGCACCGATGAGGATCGATTTGCCGGCACCGGTTTCGCCGGTGAGCACGGTGAGGCCGGGGGCGAAGGCAAGTTCCATGCGCTCGATGAGCGCGTAATTGCTGATGTCGAGTTGCGAGATCACTGTACGTGGGGTGTGTCAGGGGCTTGGGTTTTCCGCCCAGCGCAATTTGGCGCGCAGCAGATTGTAGTGATCATGCTGCGCTGGGTGAATGAGGCGGATCGGTTTGTTTTTCTTCGCGATGCGGATGCGATCGCCGGCGTGCAGCGCGCAACTGGTCTGTCCATCGCTGGTGAGGCGGGCGTGATCGCGCAGACGATCGCTGATCACCACTTCGATGTGCGCGCTGCCGGCAACGACGATCGGGCGATTGCTCATGGTGTGCGGGCAGATCGGTACGATGAGCAGCGCATCGAGTGTGGGATGCAGCAGCGGACCGCCTGCAGAAAGCGCGTAGGCGGTGGAGCCGGTTGGCGTCGATACGATCAAACCATCGGAGCGAAACATGCTGACGAAGCGTCCATCGATGTAGGTTTCGATCTCGATCATGCGCGCCACATCCCATTTGTGCATGACAAGATCGTTGAGCGCATCGTAGGCGCCGATTTCTTCGCCTTTGTGATAGACGGTGCCGCGTAGCAAGGCGCGCTCTTCTACGGTGTAATCGCCGGCGAGAATCAGTTCGAGAGATTCGGCCATGAGCGTTGGCGGAATGTCGGTGAGGAATCCAAGATGGCCAAGGTTGATGCCGACCAGCGGTACCTCGTGCTCAGCGAGGGAGCGTGCGGCATGCAGCATGGTGCCATCGCCACCGATGACGATCGCAAGATCGCAGCGCTGACCGATGTCGTCACGACCGCCGGTGGCGTAGCTATGGCCGGGTACGAGCGTGGCGGTTTCTTCATCGAGCAGGACTTCGCGGCCGCGCTCGCTCAGAAAGCGACAGAGCATGCGCACGGTGTCTGCGACGCCGGGATCGATGTATTTGCCGATCACTCCGATGGTGTTGAAATTCACGCGCCTGCGCCCGCCCGCTGGATAATAGATAAAAAATAAAACGATGTGGAAAGGTAGCATGCGGCGACAGGGTTACCAAGCTGGCTCGTTCTTGACAGTGGAGGGGTGAGTTGTTAAGTTGCCGGGCGGTATTGTCGGCATGCGCTCAAATCGATCATAACGCATTGAAATAACAATTCTTAATATCAGCGTGGCAGACGCGACAGACAGCCTCAATACGCGCGCCAGACACCTGTTCAAGGTGCTGGTGGAGAGCTATATCTGTGATGGCGAGCCAGTTGGTTCGCGTACGCTCGCTTCACGTTCCGGCCTCGACATCAGTTCTGCCACGGTGCGTAGCGTGATGTCTGAGCTCGAAGAGCTCGGGCTGATCGCATCTCCCCATACTTCCGCCGGCCGCATTCCCACCGACAAGGGCTACCGTCTGTTCATCGATTCACTGCTGACCTGCGACCCGCCGAGCCAGTCGGAGGTGGAGCGTCTGCGCAGCGTGCTGGGTGGTGAGGCTTCGCTACAGGGGCTGGCGGTTTCGGTTTCCGGACTGTTGTCTGGCGTGTCGAGCTTGGCGGCAGTGGTGATGTTGCCGCGGCGTGGGCGCATGATACTGCGTCACATCGAACTGTTGCCTGTGAGTGATCAGCGCGTGTTGGTGTTGCTGGTGGTCGATCGTCAGGAAGTGCGCAGCAGCGTCGTTGCTGTTGAACGCGCTTTTGCGCCAGCGGAGCTGTGGGCGGCGGCGAATTATCTCAATGCTTCTTTCTCCGGCCTTGAGCTTGGCGAGGTGCGTCGCAGACTGTTGAATGAGCTGCGCGCCGCTGAGCGCGATATGGATCGCATCGTTTATGCGGCGATGCAGGTGGCGGAGCAGGTGTTCGCGAGCGAGCACGATGATAAAGACATCGTCGTGTCGGGGCAGACCAAACTGATGGAGTTCGAAGAGCTCTCCAATCTTGATAAGTTGCGCGTGCTGTTCGAAACTTTTGATGAGAAGCGTAAGATCCTCAATCTGCTCGATCAATGTCTCGGCAGTGGCGGTTTGCAGGTGATGATCGGCAAGGAATCGGGCTTTAGCGTGCTCGATGACTGTAGTTTGGTGGTGTCTACTTACGAAAGCGAACGCGGCGAAAGCGGCGTACTCGGCGTCATAGGGCCAACCCGCATGTCTTATCGACGCGTCATTCCTCTGGTTGACCTCACCGCGAAGATGGTCAGCGCGGCCTTGAATCAGCACCACTGATCCCAATACTAGGGGGCAACCTTAAGAGGACAATGGGCACTGCCGGTGTCGGGCGCTAGCAGGTGCGTTGGTATTTTCTGCCGCAAGGGACAAAAAAAGGGAGATCGATGATGAGCGATGAAGAACAATCCGCCGCGCCGCAAGCAGTAGACAAGCAGGCGGTTCCTGAGGCGGGTAGCTACGAAGAATTGCTGCTGACCTTGCAGGATGCTCGTGCGCAGGCAGAGGCGAACTGGAATGAAGTGCTGCGCGCGCGTGCCGAGCTCGTCAACCAGCAGCGTCGCGCTGAGCGCGATGTCGAAAATGCGCATAAATATGGCGTGGAAAAGCTGCTCAGCGAGCTGCTGCCGGCGCTCGACAGTCTCGAACTTGGTCTCGCCTCGGGCATGGCATCGCCCGAGCGCATGCGCGAGGGCATGGAGTTGACGCTAAGGCTGCTCATTGGCGCGGCCGGCAAGTTCAGTATTCGCCAGATCAATCCCGCGCCGGGCGATCGTTTCGATCCGGCTCTGCATCAGGCCATGTCGATGCAGCCAGCTGTGCCGGGTGGTGAGGCAAATCGTGTAGTGGTGGTGTACCAGAAGGGATATCAGCTCAACGATCGCCTTGTGCGTCCCGCCATGGTGGTGGTTTCCGGGCCGCCGGCTGAGGGTGGCGGCGAAACCCAGCGCATTGACGAGTTGGCTTGAAAGCGCAAGGCGAGCCCCAATAGTGCTGGGTAAGTTTGGCCTTGCAAGCCGATCCGGGAGTTCACTGCGCTGGTAGGTTTCTCTGGCAAGCTCCGGTGCAGATGGGATCAATGAGACATCAAAAAGAAAATTCAGGAGACTTAAGGCGATGGGCAAGATCATAGGAATCGACCTAGGCACTACCAATTCCTGCGTGGCGATCGTGGAAGGCGGTAAGCCACGCGTCATCGAGAACGCAGAGGGCGGCCGTACTACTCCGTCGGTGGTTGCGTTCACCGACGATGATGAGGTACTGGTCGGGCAGGCTGCCAAGCGTCAGTCCGTTACCAATCCGAAGAATACGCTCTACGCGATCAAGCGTCTGATCGGTCGCCGTTTCGATGAGGATGTCGTCAAGCGTGATGTCGGCTTGGTGCCGTACAAGATCGCCAAGGCCGACAACGGCGATGCCTGGATCGAGGCGCGAGGTCGCAAGATGGCGCCGCCGGAAGTGTCTGCGCGCGTGCTGATGAAGATGAAAAAGACCGCAGAGGATTATCTCGGCGAAGAAGTGAAGGAAGCGGTGATCACCGTTCCTGCTTATTTCAACGATTCGCAGCGCCAGGCCACCAAAGACGCTGGCCGCATCGCGGGCCTTGAGGTCAAGCGCATCATCAACGAGCCGACTGCGGCAGCGCTTGCCTACGGTATGGACAAGAAGCGTGGCGAAGCCAAGATTGCGGTTTACGATCTCGGCGGCGGCACCTTCGATATCTCGATCATCGAAATCGCCGAAGTCGAGGGCGAACATCAGTTCGAAGTGCTCGCCACCAACGGCGATACCTTCCTCGGCGGTGAAGATTTCGACATGCGTCTGATCGATTATCTCGCCGATGAGTTCAAGAAGGATCAAGGCATCGATCTGCGCGGCGATGCACTCGCGATGCAGCGTCTGAAGGAAGCGGCGGAAAAAGCCAAAATCGAGCTGTCTTCGGGTAGTCAGACCGACGTCAATCTGCCGTATATCACGGCCGATGCCAGCGGTCCGAAGCACATGAACATCAAGGTCACGCGCGCCAAGCTCGAATCGCTGGTCGAAGATCTCGTCGCGCGCACCATCGTGCCGTGTCGCACGGCGCTCAACGATGCGGGGCTGAAGGCCTCGGAGATCGATGATGTCATCCTGGTGGGTGGCCAGACCCGCATGCCCAAGGTCCAGGAAGTGGTGAAGGATTTCTTCGGCAAAGAGCCGCGCAAAGACGTCAATCCTGATGAGGCGGTGGCGGTTGGCGCGGCGATCCAGGGCGGCGTGCTGGGCGGTGAGGTCAAGGACGTGCTGCTGCTTGACGTGACGCCGCTCAGTTTGGGTATTGAGACCCTCGGCGGCGTTATGACCAAGCTGATCGAGAAGAACACCACTATCCCGACCAAGGCGACGCAGGTATTCTCTACCGCCGATGATAGTCAGACGGCGGTGACCGTGCATGTGCTCCAGGGTGAGCGCGAGATCGCTGCGAGCAATAAATCACTCGGGCGTTTTGATCTCAACGAGATTCCGCCGGCGCCGCGCGGCGTGCCGCAGATCGAAGTCACGTTCGACATCGACGCCAACGGCATTCTCAACGTGTCGGCCAAGGACAAAGCGACCAATCGCCAGCAGTCGATCGTCATCAAGGCTTCAAGCGGTCTTTCGGATGATGAGATTCAGCGCATGGTGCGCGATGCTGAATCGCACGCTGAAGAGGATCGTCGCTTCCACGAGCTGGTCGATGCGCGTAACCGTGCGGATAACATGATTCACGCGACGAACAAGTCGCTGAAGGATCTTGGCGAGGGCGCGCCGGCCGGTGAGCGCGCGCAGGTCGAAGCCGCGATCAGTGAATTGCAGAGCGTCATCAAGGGCGATGACAAGGATCTGATCGAAGAGAAGACGAGCGCGCTGGCGCAGGCTTCGGCAAAGATCGCTGAGCGCGCCTATGCGAAGGATGGTGGTGGTGCGGCAGGTGCGGGTCAGTCGGGCGCGCAGCATGACAACGTCGTTGATGCCGAGTTCGAGGAAGTCAACAAGGACGGTAAAGGGAAGTCCTGATCCTGCGTTAGCCGAGATCTGCAACAGGCGATCTCTGGGCAGGGGGCTCTCGGTGGGATGAGAGCGGCGGCGCCGGCGCGGTGCGGTCTGCGGGGGGAAAACCCGTGATCGCGTCACGTCGGCGCCGCTGTGTTATAAGGTTGCCAGCATCGACTCGTGATCGGTGCTGATTGAAATGACGGAAAGGATTGGGGATGTCCAAGCAGGATTACTACGAGCTGCTCGAGGTGCCGCGCAATGCGAGCGATGCCGAGCTCAAGAAGGCGTATCGCCGTCTGGCGATGAAGTACCATCCAGACCGCAATGCGGATGACAAGAGCACGGAAGAAAAATTCAAAGAGGCCAAAGAAGCCTACGATGTACTTTCCGATGCGCGTAAGCGCGCTGCTTACGATCAGTTCGGTCATGCCGGTGTTGATCCTTCGGCTGCGGGCGCGCAGGGTTTTCGCGGCTCGAACTTCAGCGATATTTTCGACGATGTGTTCGGCGATATCTTTGGCGCTGGCCGTGGTCGCGCGGGCGGCGCTCAGCGCGGTTCGGACCTGCGCTATGAGCAGGAAGTCAGCCTGGAAGATGCGGTGCGTGGCACTACCGTCAAAGTGCGTATCCCGATGCAGATTCCCTGCGAAACCTGCGATGGTAGCGGCGCCAAGCCGGGTACTTCGCCGGTTACCTGCACTACTTGTGGTGGTCATGGCCAGGTGCGTATGCAGCAGGGATTTTTTTCCGTGCAGCAGACTTGCCCGCGCTGTCGCGGGCGCGGCAAGACCGTAAGCGATCCATGCACGACGTGTAATGGTCATGGCCGCGTGCAGGAAACGCGCACGCTGTCAGTGAAAATTCCAGCGGGTGTTGATACCGGCGATCGCATTCGTCTCGCCGGTGAAGGCGAAGCGCCCGAAGGTGGTGGCATGTCGGGCGACTTGTATGTGCAGATCCGTGTGCGCCCGCATCCTTTGTTCAGCCGTGATGGCACGAATCTTCAGTGCGAAATGCCGATCGCATTTACCACCGCAACGCTTGGCGGCGAGATCGAGGCGCCAAGCCTTGAAGGGCGCGTGCGCTTGAAGATTCCTGCGGGCACGCAGACCGGCAAAGTGTTTCGCATGCGTGGTAAAGGTGTGCGCTCGGTGCATGGTGGTGATATTGGTGATCTGCTGTGTCGCGTGGTGGTGGAAACCCCAGTCGATCTCACCGATGCGCAGAAGGAACTGCTGCGCGAGTTTGAGCGTTCACTCGATGAGCGCGATGAACAGCACAGCCCGCGTGTACGCGGATGGTTCGATGGAGTGAAGCGGTTTTTTGAAGATCTCAAGCCGTGAGTGTTCGGGCGCTGAGCATTGATCGCGCTTGAGAGAGCAGGAGAGAGCATGACTAAAATCGGTATTGCTGGCGCCGCTGGTCGCATGGGCCGCACACTGGTGCAGGCTTGTCAGAACGATCCCGAGCACCTGGTGTTGGCGGCGGCCTTTGATCAGGCAGGCAGCGCTCAGCTTGGCCGCGATGCGGGTGAGCTCGCTGGCCTTGGCGCGCTCGGTGTTCCGGTAATGGCGGATGTCGATGTGGCGGTGCAGGCCTGCGATGTGTTGATCGATTTCACCGTGCCCGAAGCGACGATGGCGCATCTCGCCGCGTGTCGCCGTTATGGCAAGCGCTTGGTGATTGGCACCACGGGTTTCACTGCTGAGCAGCGTGCCGAGATTGAAGCTGCAGCCGCTGATATCGCTATCGTCATGGCGCCGAACATGAGTGTTGGCGTCAACCTCTGCTTCAAACTGCTCGATATCGCCGCGCGCGTGCTCGGTGACAGCGTTGATATCGAGATCATCGAAGCGCATCATCGTCACAAGATCGATGCGCCGTCTGGTACGGCGCTGCGCATGGGTGAAGTGGTGGCAGACGCGCTCGGGCGCGATCTCACTGAGTGCGCGGTTTACGGACGCGAGGGCCGCACGGGCGCGCGCGATCGCAAGACCATCGGCTTTGAAACCATTCGCGCCGGGGATATCGTTGGTGATCATCGTGTCATGTTTGCGAGCGAAGGCGAGCGCGTGGAGATCACGCACATCGCATCGAGCCGCATGACTTTCGCCGCGGGCGCGATGCGTGCCTCGTCGTGGCTGATGCATCAGCCTGCGGGTTTATTCGATATGCAGGATGTGCTTGGATTGAAATAGTGCCCGTTCTACGTACTTCGGTTTCAGCCACTGTTGGCGTGCTGTTTACTCTGCTGACGGTGCCATATGCGGTCGCAAGTCCCGACGAGGCTGTGCTGTCCGCAAGCCCGTTTGCCGATTTCATGAATGATGCGCGTGTCGGCATCGAGCTTGGCATGGAGAATTTTCGCTGGCAGGAATTCGATAGCAAGGGTGTGCGTCTGCTGAGTGAGCATGGCCCGCGCTATGGCTTCGGTGGTTTGCTGGATAATCTTGGGCGCGAAACTCCAGGTGTTTTAGCGGTGTTCAGTGCGCGCCACTATCGTGGACGCGTCGAATACGATGGCCAGGATTCGATGCAGGGTCGTTTCCTGGCGACGAACAGCATTTACGGTGGTTATGAGGTTGAAGCGGGTGGTGGTTATCGCTTCATGCCGTATCCCCAGACTTCCGCTATCGATTTTC
>JAITWN010000149.1 GCA_031285245.1 Chromatiales bacterium
ACCCGAGTGGCTTGGTAGCCCCTCTCCCGCTTGCGGGAGAGGGTGCCCGAAGGGCGGGAGAGGGCACGGCGGCGCGCGACTGCATCAAGTGATAAAGAGGGTTTGTGATCAGGCGTCAACGGGCAGCGCGTTTTCGCGTCCCAGCAGGCGGTCGATGGCGGCAACGCCAAACAAGCGGAAGCCGCGTAGTGCTTCCGGCGGATGGCCGGCAACGCACACGATGGGTTTGATGCCCGCATAGCCCATGATCAGCGGACGTCCTGAGCGCATGGGCACGCCGTCCACCACCAGGGTGCCGACGCTGCGCACCAAGTCGGAAATGAAATCGCGACCACCAACTGCGGTGCCGCCGGAAATGACCACCATGTCACTGCGCGCGATTGCGCCATTCAGCGACGACACGAACGCTTCGAAATCATCACGCATGATGCCGGCAATAGTGGGCACGCCACCAGCGGCGGTGACGGCGGCGGCGAGCATGACGGAATTGCTGTCTCGGATCTGGCCTGGAGTCGGCAGGTCAGTGTAGGGCACGACCTCATCGCCTGAGGCATAGATGGTGACACGCGGTTTCTCTGTGACATCGACGCGATCGATGCCGAGCGCGGCGATGGTGCCGATAGTGGCTGGATCGAGCAGCGTGCCCGCGGGCGCCGCGACGACGCCGCGCGCAAGATCGCAGCCGCGTTCTTCGATGAAGAAGCGCGGCGGAAACGGACGTGATATCGAGAAACGTTCGCCGTGCTGATTGGCTTCGAACATGCGCACCACAGCATAAGGACCGTCTGGTGCGATGCTGCCCGTTGCTACGCGCAGCGCTTCGCCGCGACCGAAGCTTGGGCATTCACGATCACCCGGCATCACTTCACCCACAATGCTCAGAGTAATCGGCTCGTTTTCACTGGCGCCTTGCGTGTCCTGGCTGTGGACGAGAAATCCTTCCACGATGACGCGGTGATAAGGCGGCGTATCGAATGGCGCGACCACGGGCTGCGCCAGCACTCGGCCGAGTGCCTGATCAAGCGGACAGGGCTCTACCCTCAGGCTGCGAAGGGGCAGGGCATCGACGAATTTCTGCTGCGCGACGACGAGAGGATGCGGTTCGTTCATGATTCTGGCCCTATGTTTTGCGATAAAAGCGTTAGCTTTTGATGATGGTCGAGTATACGCCAATTGAGCAGGTGACCCTATCCGAGGCAGACCGCATCCTCAGTTGATGATTGGCATCGTCAGGGAACCCCTGCTTTCGTCATTGCGAGGGGCGTCAGCCCCATGGCAATCCAGACAGCCCCGTGAATTGCTTTGGCTTCGCCTCGTAATGACGAGGCCTCTGCGAAACGGCTGTGTGCTGGCAGATCGTAGCTAGCGGTCGCTGTCGGGGTGTCGCCCGAGGAGACACGCCTTTCGCCATCCTGGCCGTTCGAACGCCGCCATCCCTGGCGGCGACCCTCAGGGCTTAATGTTCGACTCAGTTTCGCAGAGGCCTCAATGACGAAGGTTTTTCAGCGGTTCCTCAGGCAGCAAGCTTGTCCATCACCTTGCGATCGAGCAGCAGATTAAGCGTGAAGCGCACGCCAAAGCCGGTGACATCGGTTGGAATATGGGCGAGGCCGCCCTTGTGATTGCCGGCTGACAGATCGATGTGCACCCACGGTGTTTCGCCGACGAAGCGGGAGAGAAAGCGTGCGGCGAGAATGTGGTCGGCTTCAGAATCGAGCGTGCATTGCTTGATGTCGGCGATGCGACTTTCGAGCGCTTTGTCATAGTCAGGGTCGAAGGGAAAGGGCCAGACGCGTTCGCCACTCGCGCGGCCGGCGGCGATGATTTCTTCGCGCAGTGCATCGCGATTGGTGATCGCGCCGCTATAGGCGGTGCCGAGCGCAGCAACGCAGCTACCGGTGAGTGTGGCGTAGTCGATGATCAGCGCGGGCTCTTCGCGACTTGCGAGTGCGAGCGTGTCGGCGAGTACCATGCGGCCTTCGGCATCGGTGTGCACGACTTCGATCGTCGTGCCGTTGCTTGCGGTAACGACATCGGTCGGCTTGTACGCGCGTGGACCGATGTGATTCTGCGCCAGCGCCAGCCAGCACTTGATCGGAAATGGCGCGCGCAAGCGCGTCAGCGCGAGCAGCGTGCCAAGCGCGACCGCGCTGCCTTCCATGTCTTCATGCATGCCTTGCATGTAACGGGCAGGTTTGACATTGACGCCGCCGGTATCAAAGCAAATGCCTTTTCCGACCAGACACAGCGCTGGTGCGCGCGTGCGTTTTGCTGGCTGATAACTCAATTCGATGATGCCGGCATCATCGCTGGCACTGCCCTGCGCGACGGCGAGAAAGGCGCCAGCGTGCTTGCGCTTTAGTGCGCGACTGTCGAGAAAACGCATGCGCCAGCCGTGTTCGCGCGCGAGCGCGGCGATGCGGCGGCGATATAGCGCGGGTGTGAGTTCGTTTGGCGGCGTGATAGTGAGCGTGCGCGCGAGTGCATTGCCCTCGGCTTCGGCGCGCGTGCGCGCGAGATCGACCTGGCGTGTGACGCCAAAAAATTGCAGTTGCAGCGTGCGTGGTGAGGGTTTCTTTCGCGATGATTTGGCGCTGCGATAATCAGGCATCTGCGCGTTTGCAGCGAGAATCGCGGCGGTCAGCGCTTCGATCAGTGGTTCGAATTCGGCGGCCACAAGCCCAGGCGCGGCAACGCCGATGTGGCAGGCACCAAAAGCGAGCTGCTGCTGCACGTGCTGACGCACGAGATCGAGCAATGCAAAGCCGCTCGCATGCTGGGGCAGCACGCTCAGGCTGACGCGTGTGCCGGCACGGTTCGGCAGATCGGTGACGAGAGGCTTGTCATGCGCCGCTCGTTCACCAGCGCGTGTGAGACGGTTTTTCAGCACTTGCGTGGCGGGAAATCCCGACCAATCTCCCGCCAGTTTTTTTTCCGGGATGAATAGCATCACGCTGTCGAGGCGCTCGAGCGCCGCGCTTTTCAGCGGTGCGGCTTGTTGCGTGATGCGCACTGTCATGCCCGTATACTCCCCTGATTCGTGTGGCGACCATTTAGTGGTCCAGATTGACCTCGTACGGGAAAATAACGGATCATAGCCCGTTCCTTTGCGCCGTAAACGCGTGCGCCCGGCGAGGCTGGGCGAGCTGCTTGGACAGCCGTTTGCGCGAGCAACAATATCAAACAAATCAGTCGAGTCGACAAATTTTTGGACACTAGGAAGGTTAGCCCAATGAATGTGAGGCCAGGCCATCTGCCCCGGAACGAACAGCGCAGCGACTATCGCCCGCTCAGCATTGCCGACAAGAAGCGCTTGCTGCATGAAATGCTTTTCGCGCGGCGTTTCGAGGAGCGTTGTTACGAAGCTTATGTGGAGCGCAAGATCGGCGGTTTTCTCCATCTCTACTCGGGTCAGGAAGCTTGCGCATATGGTGTGCTCGAAGCCGCGCGTCCGGGCCACGATTATGTGATTACCGGTTATCGCGATCACATCCACGCCATCAAGTGCGGTTCCGATCCGAAGGCTGTGATGGCTGAGCTCTACGGCAAAGAATCCGGCGTTAGCCGCGGTCGTGGTGGTTCGATGCATATCTTCGATGTGCCGGTGCGCTTCATGGGCGGTTATGCGCTCGTCGGCGGGCCGTTTCCGCTGGCGGCGGGCATCGCCAAAGGCATCAAGATGAAGGGCGGCGATGAGATTTCGATCTGCTTCCTCGGTGATGCTGCGAACAATCAGGGCACCTTCCACGAAGCGCTGAATATCGCCAAGGTGTGGGAATTGCCGGTGCTCTTCGTGTGCGAAAACAATCTCTACGGCATTGGTACGCGCATCAACCGTTCAACTGCGGTGATGGAACAGTACAAGCGCGCAGCTGCTTACGACATTCCTGCGGCCCAGGCCGATGGTCAGGACATTGAAGCCGTGCACAAGGCGGCGAGCGTTGCGGTCGATCGTGTGCGCTCGGGCAAGGGCCCGTATTTCCTTGAGCTGAAAACCTACCGTTATCGCGGCCACTCCATGTCTGACTCCAACGCCTATCGTTCCAAGGATGAAGAGAAGCAGTGGCTCAAGCGCGATCCGATCAACATACTGCGCAACCGGCTTGTCGATGACAAGGCGTTGAGCCTGGACGACTTCAAGGCCATGGATCGCGAGATCATCGATCAGATTGAAAACGAGATCATCAAATTTGCAGAAGACTCGCCCTTGCCGGTGGCTAGCGACGTTGAGAAATACGTGCTCGCCGATGGCGATCCCTGGGTATTTCCGGGGAGGAAAGGCTGATGGCGCAGATCATGTACTGGGAAGCGATACGCCGCGCCCATGATGAGGAAATGGCCAACGATCCGCTGGTGATCGCCATGGGTGAAGACATCGGCGTTGCCGGTGGCACCTACAAAGCGACGCAGGGTTTGTACGACAAATATGGCCCGGAACGCGTCATCGATACCCCGATTTCTGAAAACGGTTATACCGGCGTTGGCATCGGCGCTTCTTTCCTCGGCGTGCGCCCGATCATTGAGATCATGTCGGTGAACTTCGCTTGGCTTGCGCTCGATCAGATCGTCAATTCCGCAGCTAAAGTGCGTTACATGTCTGGCGGTCAGCTCATCTCCCCGGTGGTGATTCGCTCACCTGGTGGCACGGCGCATCAGCTCGGCGCGCAGCATTCCGCGCGCATGGAGAAGGTGTTCATGGGCGTTGCGGGCTTGCGCGTGGTGACGCCGTCCAGTCCGCGTCAGGCGTATGGCTTGCTGAAATCCGCCGTGCGCTGCAACGATCCGGTGTTCATCAATGAACACGAGCTCATGTACAACATGCGCGGCGAAGTGCCGGATGAAGAATTTTTCCATCCGCTCGAAGGCTCGGAAGTTGCGCGTGCCGGTCGTGATGTCACGCTGTTCGGCTACAACATCTCGGTGCACTGGTGTTTGCAGGCCGCTGAAATTCTGGCGAAGGAACACGGCATCGAAGCCGAAGTGGTCGATCTCTATGCGCTCAATCCGCTCGATCGCGAAGGCATCGTGCGTTCGGTGTCAAAGACGCATCGCGCCGTGATCGTGGAAGAAGCCGAAGCACCGGTTGGTGTCGGCTCTGAAGTGATGGCGATCATCAACGAAGCTTGCTTCTTTGAGCTTGATGCGCCGCCGCTGCGAGTGTCCGCGCTGAATGTGCCGATTCCCTACAGCCGGCCGTTGGAAAAAGTGGTGATTCCCGATGTGAAGACGGTCGTCGAGCGCACGCTGACGCTGTTTCGTTCCGGAAAGCACTGAGGTTTGCCTGTGCGGGGAGTAATGCTCCCCGCTGCCATCCAGTGCGGTCCGCGTTTTGATTTGGCACGACAGTACAGAGCGAGAAGCATGAGGGTATTACTTGCCCGCGGCTTTTCGCTTTGTGCTTTTCACTTTTAGCTGATTTTCTATATTTTCCATTTGCACTTTAATTGTTCAGAGGAACCATGTCTGAAGCCCATCAGATAAAAATGCCGCAGCTCTCCGACACCATGCACGAAGGCGTGGTGGTGAGTTGGGAGAAAAACATCGGCGACAAGGTCGAGCGTGGCGATATCGTTGCCACGGTCGAGACCGATAAAGCGATCATGGATGTCGAAGTGTTTCGCGACGGCTATCTCTGCGGCCCGCTCGCCGAAATCGGCAGCACCGTGCCTGTCGGTGGCGTCCTTGCCATACTGGTGAAAGAGGCTGCGGATGTGAGCGCCGATGGCGCTGCCAGTGCGTTGGCTGCGCCAGCTTCATCAGCCCCGCAGGCTGGTGCGCACGGCGACTATGATGAGGCTGAAAATGCAGGGTCCGCTGCGCATGCGGTGGCTGACGCTCCTGCTACTCCGCAGGGCGCGCTGCATACCATCTCCATGCCGCAGCTCTCTGACACCATGCACGAAGGCGTGCTGGTGAGCTGGGAAAAAGCACTTGGCGACAAGATCGAACGCGGCGACATCGTCGCGACCGTCGAGACCGACAAAGCGATCATGGATGTCGAAGTCTTCCGCGAAGGCTTTCTCTCCGGCCCGATCGCATCGGTCGGCAGTACCGTGCCGGTGGGTGGTGCGCTCGCTTATCTGGTCGAACGCAAAGATCAGGTCTCTGGTGATGAAGCCAAGCCTGGCGTGCGTGCGGAAAAATCTGCTGCGAAAGAAGCAGCTCGCGTAGCGCCTGCTGCTGCAGCTCCTGTGCGCAGCGCAGCGCCCGCAAGCAGTGGGCGCGATGTCGCGCCTGCGCCGCGTCCAGCCGGCAAATCCGTCACGCCCTATGCGCGCAAGCTCGCCGCCGAGCGTGGCATCGATCTCGCCCGCATCAATGGCACGGGTGCCTTTGGTGAAATCACTGCGGGTGATGTCGAGCGTGCGGCGACGCAAGCGCCGGCCGCGTCCGTTGCTGCCTTCCCAGCATTCGCCGCCATCGAAGTGCCGGGCAATGGTCGCAAGATGACTTCGCTCGAACGCGCCGTCAGCATCAACATGACGCGCGCCATGACCATGCCGACGTTCCACGTCACCATGCACGCGCGCCCGGAAGCGCTCACGCGCGCTGCCAAGGCGAATGGCGTGACGCTGACTGTTGCTATCGCCAAAGCCTGTGCGCTCGCCATGCTCGAGCATCCGCGCATGAACTGGGCTTATCAGCACGAAGACAAGATCGTCGAGCATGATCACGTCGACATCGGCATGGCTGTCACTGCAGAAGATGGTGGACTCGTCGTGCCGGTGCTGCGTCACTGCGATACCGCGCCGCTCGCCGAACTTGGCACGCAGTGGCAGGAGATGGTGGCGCGCGCGCGCAAGCGCCGTTTGAAGCCGGAAGAATACGCGGATCCGACCTTCATGATTTCCAACATGGGCATGATGGGCGTGAGCTTCTTCGATGCCATCCCAACGCCTGGCATGGCGGCGATTCTCGCTATTGGTGCAACTGGCGCCGAGGGCATGCCGCTCACTATCACTGCCGATCATCGCGTCGTTTATGGCGCGCACGTCGGTGCGTATCTGAGTTCGCTCAAGCGCCTCATCGAACACCCTGAATCGTGGATGTCTACTGGTCCGGCGATTCCTGCGGGCGAGTGGGACTATGATGTGGCAGTGATCGGCGGCGGACCGGGCGGTGAAGATTGTGCGCGTGATCTTGCCGGCCATGGTTACAAGGTGGTGATGATCAACGATGCACCGCTGCCGGGTGGCGAATGTTTGTGGCGCGGCTGCATTCCTTCCAAAGCCTGGCGCGCGGCCGCTGATCGCGTGCGTGATCGCGCGAGTGATGTGCACCTTGGCGTTGAAGGCACCACCAAGCCCAAGCTCAACTGGAAACTGCTCGAAGCCACGCGTCGCAAAGTGCTGGAAACGCGTGGCGACATGGCGCAGAAAACTGATCTCGGCGTGAAGATCAAACTGGTGCAGGGCTATGCGTCGTTTACCGGCGCGCATGAGCTCGCTATCGATGCTTCCGGCAATAGTAGTGATCCGCATCGCCGCGCCGAGCGTGGCAAAGATGGAAAAGCGCAGAAGCTGAGTTTCGGCTGCGCGGTCATCGCAACCGGCGCGCCGCCGTTCGTGCCGCCGATTCCGGGCGCGCGTGAAGGTCTTGGCGAAGGTGGTGGCGTGCTCACCTCGGACACCGTGTGGGGCCTCGCCGATGCGCCGAAGCGTTTGGTCGTCGTGGGTGGTGGCGCGATCGGTCTTGAGATGGCGCAGATCTTCCAGGACTTCGGCACCGAAGTCACACTGCTCGAAGCGCAGGATCGCATTCTCGCTGAGGTCGAGCCCGAAATCGCCAAGCAGCTCACCGAAGTGCTGGCGCACGAGCCGCGCCTCAAAGTGTATACCTCGGTCAAGGTCGAACAGATCGAAGGCAAAGCAGGCGCGATGAAGCTTGCGTACAGCGACACTGAAGGCAAGCGTCACACGGTCGCTGCCGATTATGTGTTGATGGCAACTGGCAAGCGTCCGGTGCTCGATGGGCTCGGCCTTGAAAAGGCGGGCGTTGCCAGCGAACGCGGCGTGATCAAAGTCGATGCGGCTTGTCGCACGTCTACGCCGCACATCTTCGCGGTGGGCGATGTCAACGGTGGCTTGATGCTTGCGCACACTGCTGGACATCAAGGCCGCGTCGCTGCGATGAACATCGCTGGCGAACAGATGAAATACGATCAGGCGAAAGATTGCGGCGTGATCTTCACGCGTCCGCAGGCCGCTTTCGTCGGCTTGTCTGCCGAGCAGGCCAAGGCGCGTGGTATCGATGCGGTAGAGGTCAAAGTGCCGATGAGCATCGATGCCAAAGCGATGATCAACAACGAGACGCACGGCATGATCAAGATCGTTGCCGACAAGCGTTCGCATCGCGTCATAGGCGTGCATCTGCTGGCCGATCATGCGGACACGCTGATCGGCGAGGGTGTGCTGATGGTGTCTGCAGGGCTCACGCTGGAGCAGGTGGGCGAAGCGATTCACCCGCACCCGACTCAGACTGAGCTATTTGGCGAACTCGCGCGTCGTTTGCTGTCGCGTCTGCGCCGCAGCGAAAAAATGGCGACGAAGAAATAAGCATCGACCCAAAATCTTTCTGGAAAAAAAACATATGTCACAGGTAAAGAAAGTTGTCTTGGCCTATTCCGGAGGACTCGATACCTCTGTCATTTTGAAGTGGCTACAAGAGAACTATGGCTGTGAGGTTGTTACTTTCACTGCCGACATCGGTCAGGGCGAAGAGCTCGAACCGGCGCGTGCCAAAGCGAAACTGCTCGGCGTGAAGGAAATTCACATCGATGATCTGCGCGAAGAGTTCGCGCGCGATTTCGTGTTTCCGATGTTTCGCGCCAACGCGCTTTATGAAGGCGAATACCTGCTCGGCACGTCGATCGCGCGGCCGTTGATCGCCAAGCGTCTGGTTGAGATCGCCATCGAGTGCGGTGCTGATGCGGTCTCGCACGGCGCCACCGGCAAGGGCAACGATCAGGTGCGCTTCGAGCTCGGCGCTTATGCGCTGCGCCCTGATATCCGTATCATTGCACCGTGGCGCGAATGGGATCTGCTTTCGCGTGAAAAGCTGCTGGCTTACGCCGAGCGCAATGGCATTCCGGTCGAGGCCAAGCGCAAGGGCGGCTCGCCTTACTCGATGGACGCCAATCTGCTGCATATTTCCTATGAAGGCGGTCCGCTCGAAGATCCGTGGAACGAGCCCGAAGTATCGATGTGGCGCTGGACGCGCGCGGCGGAAGAGGCGCCCGCGCAGCCGATTTATCTCGAACTCGACTACGAGCGTGGCGACATCGTTGCTATCGATGGTCGTCGTCTGTCGCCAGCTACGGTAATGGCAGAGCTCAACCGCATCGCCGGTGAGCACGGCATTGGTCGTCTCGATCTGGTGGAAAATCGCTACGTCGGCATGAAGTCACGCGGTTGTTATGAAACGCCGGCCGGTACGGTGATGCTGAAAGCGCATCGCGCGATCGAGTCGATCACGCTCGATCGCGAAGTGGCGCATCTCAAGGATGATCTGATGCCGCGCTACGCCAGCCTGATCTACAACGGCTACTGGTGGAGTCCGGAGCGTCGCATGCTGCAAGAGATGATCGATGCCTCGCAGGAACACGTCAATGGCAAGGTTCGCGTCAAGCTGTATAAAGGCGCGGTCAGCGTGGTTGGGCGCAGGTCAGAGCGCGACAGTCTGTTTGATCCGACGATTGCAACGTTTGAAGATGACGCCGGCAAGTATCAGCAGCGTGATGCCGAAGGTTTCATCAAGCTGAACGCCTTGCGCATGCGTATCGCCGCGCGTTTGCGCGACAAGAAGTGAGCATGAACCATGCGCATTCTGCACACCATGATCCGCGTCGGTGAACTTGAGCGCTCGCTCAAGTTCTATACCGAAGTGCTCGGCATGCGCATGCTGCGGCGGCAGGATTATCCGGAGGGGCGTTTCACGCTCGCGTTCATCGGCTATGGCGCGGAATCAGAAAACGCAGTGATCGAGCTGACGCATAATTGGGATACTGCGTCTTATGATCTCGGTAATGGCTTCGGTCATATCGCGCTCGAAGTGGAGAATGCAGCTGCAGCGTGTGCAGAGATTCGTCAGCGTGGCGGCAAGGTCGTGCGCGAAGCTGGGCCGATGAAGCACGGCACGACGGTGATCGCGTTTGTCGAAGATCCAGATGGCTATCGCATCGAGCTGATCGAGAGGAAATCTTGATGTTGCCCTCGATATCGACTTCGCGTTGTGCGCTTGCGCTGCTCGCAGCGCTCACGATTGCCGGCTGCACGGATTGGTCCAATGCCGCGCGTGCAACGGTTGGCGAATATATTTTGTTGCTCAAGACTGACCCTGCGCCAGCGCAGGTTGGTCGTACGGCAACGCTTTCCCTCGGTATCCACGATGCGCGCGATCGCACCGTGCGCGCCTGCGTGGCGAGCCTCAGGCAGTTCATGCCAGAGCATGAAATGAGCAGCGACGATACGCTCGTGCGTATGGAGGAAACGCGCTCTGGCGTTTACTCCGCCAAGAGCGCTGAGTTTTCCATGGGCGGAGATTGGCGCATCGAAGTCAGCTTTGACTGCGGCAGCGCGCCACAGCAGGCGCACTTCGATTTACATCTTGACTGGCCGGAATGAGCGGTTCCCTGCATCGCAGACTTTCTTTTTTTCTGTTTATCCTTCTTGTTGTCTTGTTTCCTGCCGTGCAGAGCGCGACCGCGGCGCTTCGCGTGCCTGGAGACTATCGCACCGTTGCCGCAGCGCTTGATGCCATCCAAGGTGGCTTGATCTCGGAGCGCGAAATAGTACTTGGGCGCGGCACCTGGAATGAAGCCATCACGCTCTCCAGCAGTCTGCCTCCTGGCGTCATCCTGCGCGGCGAAGAAACGGCGCGCACTATCATGAGTTCGAGCATCACGGTTGCCGGTGCCATCAATGAGCGCATCAGCTATTTCACTTTTACCAGCAGCAGTCCCGGCGTGAACATCGAGTCTGGCACGGTGACGGTGGCGAACAACATCTTTCGCTATGACACCGGCAGCACCGCACTGACCGTTGTCTCAGCCCAGCCGACTATCACTAACAATGTTTTCGTCGGCGGCACGGCGATCGCTGCCGCGGGCAATGTTGTTGCCGTCGAGAGCAATGCTTTCATCAATACCGATAACAGCGTGCGCGATGGCGAGCTTGGCACAAGTATTTCGAACAACGCTTTCTTTGGTGTTGATGCCATTGGTGAGAACAGAGTCACCAGTGATCCTCTCTTTGTCGGTAACAACGATTTCCATCTGCGCGCGGGCTCGCCATTGATCGATGCTGGCATTGGCACCGACATCTTTGATGGCAGCACGGCTGACATTGGCGCTTATGGCGGAGAGTTCTCTGATGTCATCCCGCAAGTCGTGCAGGATTTGAGCGTGGTATCCGTACAAAATGACGGCCAGGAGAATACCGCTGAACTGCGCTGGTCTCCCAACCTCTGGTATCTGACCGGCGGTTATCGCCTCTATTACGACACCGAGGCGGGCGCGCCCTATGGCGGCACCGGTATCGATCAAGGCAATTCACCGATCGATGTGGGTGACGTAAGCAGCATTACGCTGAGCGGTTTGCGCAACCTTGACCCCGATGTTGCGCAGCTTGCAGCGCCCGAGCTTGTGCGGCCACAGCCGCAGAATACTGCGCTGGTGCTGAGCTGGTCCGCAGTGACTGGTGCTACCGGCTACGCAGTCCATTACCGCGCAGATAACGATGCAGATAACGATAATGAAGAGCACACCGTCGATGTAGGTAACGTGCTCAGTTACACGCTCTCTGGTCTCGTGAATGGCGTTGATTACCATCTGCGCGTGAGTGCTTATGCGCAGGGCGCTTATTACTTCGTCGTGACCTCATATCCTCAATTCGATACTGCGGTGGAAGGGGAATTCTCCAGCGAAGCGCTGGCTCCAGTTGGCCCGCGTGTTGAAGGGCCACTCTCGAATGAGGTCGTTGATTTCCCTGAAGCGATCGAAGTCTTTCCCGGGCTGCCAGATAAGCATGGCGGCTGCTTCATCGCTACGGCCGCTTATGGTTTTTACGGCGCGGATGAAGTGCGTTTGCTGCGTCGTTTTCGCGATCACTATCTGCTCACCAACGCGCCGGGACGTGCGTTCGTCGCTTGGTACTATGAGCACAGTCCGCACTGGGCAAAGACTGTGCGCGATACGCCACTGCTTAAATCACTGGTGCGTGTCGCGCTCATGCCGGCCATCGCGCTTGCTGCGTTCTTGTTCTACGTGCCAGCGGCAGTGCAGGGCATAGTACTGCTGCTCGCACTGCTGCTGTGGGTCGGTTATGTCGCGTGTCGATTGCGTGCAGCATTGGCAAGTATGGAGAAAACAGCATGAATCGCCGCGTGTTGGCGCTGCTGCTGTCGCTGGCGGCATGTGCTAATGCACTCGCCGATGATGTACCGCGCTGGGCATTTGAAATCAAAGGCGGTGTACAACGCAGCGCCATGGCGCAGTGGCGCGAATTTTACGACGACAATCGCATGCCAATATATGCTTTCGGCATTGGCTACAAGCCGTGGCGACCGCTCGAAATCGGCATCGACACCGCATATTTACAGGACCGCGGCCACGGCTTTGCTCCCGGACATGGCGAAGCGGCCGGAAATGTTCGCTACCGTTTGATACCCGTGCACCTATCACTCACTGCACGCGCAGTCTTCGATGAAGACCAGTGGCTGGTGCCATACGCTGGTATCGCCCTTGGCCGCTACGCCTACCGCATGGACATCAGCGGACAAAACGGCATCAGCGGTGCAACCAACGGCGAGCGTTATCGCATCGGCTTGCAACTGCTGCTAGACCACATCGAGCCGAGCGCCGCCGAAGGCATGCAAACCTACGGCATCGACAACACCTACTTCTTCCTGGAGTACCAGGAGTCAAAAGCTAAAATCGCGGGAAGTGATCTTGGTGGGAAGGCTTGGCTGGGTGGGTTGTTGTTGGAGTTTTGAAGCGACAAGCTAGCGCTAGTACTTCAATTGGGCAGTGGTGGTTGATGGAAAGTTGAAAAGCTTGGGCATGGCATCTGAAACATGAACAAAAAAATCATCATCATCGCCGGACCTAATGGTGCGGGGAAAACCGCCATCGCCCGCGTGGCTGAACGTGTGCGCCAAGGCGGGCATGGACGCGGACAGGGTCACTACCCTCTGTCATCTCATTACGACAGATCGCCTTGTGCTCGGGAATGATATTCCCGATGTCATGGGCGTCAAATTCGGCCCTGGAGATATTTGTCAGGACGACACCGATACCATAGGGCATCAGGAGCTTTCCCGCATGGGGCTGTCCTTCAAGGCGGCGTAGGGCTGAGTCACGCTCAAGTACGCTCACCAGTTCGTGTGCATAGGAGCGCGCCTGCGATAGCGGATTGGCTTTCCGGACTTGGCCACGTTCGGTTCTCAGAGTGA
>JAITWN010000193.1 GCA_031285245.1 Chromatiales bacterium
GACAGATAGTCCATCAGCTTGCGGTAATCGGCACTATCGCGGTCGGTGCTGGGAGCGAGTATCAGAATCATGGCGTCTCGTTTTTTTCGTTGAGAGTGTTTCAGTCGCGATAACGGCGCGTGAGATCGCTGTAAGCATCGATCCTGCGATCACGCAGAAAAGGCCAGGTGCGACGGACGGTCTCGCTACGCCGAAGATCGATGTCAGCGACCAGCACTTCGGGCGCATCGGTGCCGGCCTGCGCAAGGATTTCACCTTGTGGTCCAGTAACAAAGCTTGAACCCCAGAAGCGGATGCCTGCACTTTGTTCATCGGCAGAAGATTCGAAGCCGACGCGATTGACGACCGCGACCGGCAGGCCATTGGCAACGGCATGCGCACGCTGCACGATACGCCAAGCGTCGCGCTGGCGTTCGCGTTCATCATCGCTGTCACGCATGTCCCAACCGATCGCAGTCGGATACAGCAGCAAATCCGCGCCCGCAAGCGCCATCAGGCGCGCGGCCTCTGGATACCATTGATCCCAGCACACGAGAATGCCGAGGCGACCGACCGAAGTCGATATGGGCTCAAATCCAAGATCGCCAGGCGTGAAGTAAAACTTCTCGTAGAAGCCGGGATCATCCGGAATATGCATTTTGCGATAGGTGCCGATGAGCGCACCGTTACGCTCCAGCACCACCGCCGTATTGTGATAGATACCAGGCGCGCGCCGCTCAAATAGCGAGCCGACGATGACGACGCCAAGTTCCGCGGCAAGTGCACCGAGGCGCTCACTGCCGGGGCCGGGAATGGTCTCTGCGAGGTCAAACAGCACCGGATCTTCCGTTTGACAGAAATAGAGGCCCGCATGCAGCTCCTGCAGCACGATGAGCTGCGCGCCCTGCGCAGCCGCCGCGCGGATGCCCGCGGCGCTATGTTCAAAATTCTCGCTGCGGTCGCCAGTACAGGATTGCTGCACCAGGCCGATTCTGATCGCAGATGGGTTCATTCGGAGTCGTCCGTCTGTCGGCTTGCCAGGCGGTGTCCAAGTAGTTCAAGCGTGCGGAGAATGCTATCGCGTCACGCCTACGCCAAGACACCTTGAGGAAGCTGCATGGTAGCACAATGAAGACTGCCGTATTGCCGGATGAGCGCGAGCGCCGGCACGGCGACAATCTCATGATGAGGAAAGGCAGCGCGCAATGCGGCAAGTGCATAGGCATCGGTATTTTTATCATCATAGACGGGCAGCAATACTGCGCCATTGATGATGAGAAAATTGGCGTAGCTCGCAGGCAGTCGCTTGCCGTCTTCATTGAAACGCGCGGCAGGTAGCGGCAGCGCAATTAGCTTATAAGGTTTGCCATCGCCATCACGCAGCGCGGCGAGTTCAGCGGCCATGGCATTTAGCTCAGGGTAATGCTCGTCGGCAGCATCATGACACGCCGTATAAGCAATGGTATTCGCATCGCAGAAGCGGGCGAGCATGTCGACATGTCCGTCGGTATCATCACCCGCCAGCCAGCCGTGTTTGAGCCACAGCACGCGATCGATGCCGAGCGTTTCGCGCAGCTCCTCTTCGATCTGCTGACGTGACCAACCGAGGTTACGCCCTGGTCCCAGCAGGCAACTGGTGGTGGTGAGCAGCGTACCTTCACCGTCGCTATCAATACTGCCGCCTTCAAGCACGAAGCGGCTGCTGGTGATTGGCGTGTCACCAAAGACGCCCGCGCTGTGCAGCGTGCGCGTGAGATGATTGTCGAGCTCAGCAGCATATTTGCCGCCCCAGCCATTGAAAGTAAAATCGAGCAGCAGCGGTTTGCCGTCTGCGAGCACCGTGATCGGCCCATGATCACGCACCCAGACATCGTTGGCCGGGACAAATTGAAATGTTATGGCAGCGTGATCGGCGCCAGCAGTAGTGAGCAGCGTGGTGATATGACGTTGATGCGTTTGATCATCGCAACTGATCAATACCTGTTCACGCCGCGAGATCTGCGCGGTGAGCTCGGCGAGCGCAGCTTCGGCTTCAGGAAGATGATCTTCCCAATCGCTGTCAGGACGTGGCCAGGTCAGCATGACGCCACTTTGCGGCGCCCATTCAGCAGGCAGCTTGCGCGCGGGTTGGCGCACGGTTTTTTGCGTGTGTGACATCGCTGATCTAGGAATCCCTGGGAAACTTCAGTCGTTGAATCTGACGCAGTTGCGTCCGCCAGCCTTGGCAGCGTAGAGCGCGACATCGGCTTTTTCGAACAGGGTTTCACTGTCATCACCGACGCGGAAGCAGGCAACGCCGAGACTGGTGGTAATGGGAATGAGGTGTTCACCATAACGGCATTCAAAGCTTTCGATGCCGCGGCGGATGCGCTCAGCAAGCATCATCGCGCCTTCGTGCGCGGTATTGCTCGCGAGCACGAGGAATTCCTCACCGCCATAACGAAACAGCATATCGCTGCTGCGTGTGCATTCAGCGATCGTTGCGGCAACGCTCTTCAGCACATGGTCACCGGCGAGATGGCCGTAACTATCGTTGATTTTTTTGAAGTGATCGAGATCGAGCGCGATCAGCGATAGCGGCGCACCATGGCGGCGAGCGAGCTCAGTTTCGCGAATCAGCGCGCTATTCATCGAAGTGCGGTTGTAGATACCGGTGAGCGGATCTTTCAGCGCCGCCATCACCGCCGAGCGATACATGATGGCGTTGCGCAGCGGATAAACCAAAGAAGAAAGCAGTTGTTCCAGCAGCTCGCTTTCGGCGTCGGTGAAGCGCGTATTGCGCGTTACCGTCAGTTGTCCAAGTACCTGGGAGGCGACGACGAGCTGGTAGGCGCGAGATTCTTTTTCGCTCTCGCCCTGCGTGCAGGCGATCTGCAGCGTGCGGTTTTCGAAAGCAAGACTGCCGTGAGGAATGATCTGCTGAATCTGCTGGGAAAACACTCCAATCAGCTCTTCCATATCGAGCGTAGCTTGCAGCGCACTGGTGAGTTGCAGGGTGATGCTACTTTGCGCAGCAGGGCCGCTCAGTGCTTCGATGGTGCGCGATGCCAGAATGGAATCGCTGCTTGCGGCCAATGCACCGACTTCACTTGCCGCCTGTACAGTAGGCATGTATTTCCTCGCCATTCACGCTGCGCGTAAAGCCAGCGTATTCAGTAGTTCCAGACTTTGCTTGAGCAAAGAGCATGCCATCAAGTCGTAATTGCCTTGCGATGAACCGCTCCCAGCGACTCTCGGCGGGCGGCTTTCAGCAGCCTACCCCGCGCCATTTTGTCATACCGCCGTCCCGCTCAGCCAGCTTCTGATACGTGATTACGCGTAAAAGAGCGGCATGCTTGCGATCTGCGCTGATAGTCCCGAATGCCTGTTGCAGCCCATGCTGCACTGATCAAAAGCACAGGCAGGTGAAACCCAGTGAGTCTGAAAAGTGAGCTCAAGAGTGGGCCCAAAAATGAGTCCAAAAATGAGCTAAAAAATGAATACAGAACGATGGGAGTGATGGCGGAGATCGACGGCAGCGTGGCGCTATGTCGCTGGGTGCGTGAGCGCGCAGCGCACCCGCGGGCAGCCTTGCCGCTCGGCCAGCTTCTGCTCGGCGAGGGTCTGATCGATGCCAAGCAGTTAGAGCAGGCCCTGCAAGTGCAGCGCGAAGGTCGCGGGCGCCATCTCGGTCGTATCTTGATCGAGCAGGGCACGCTCGATCAGCACCAGGTCTTTGCCGCGCTCGCGCTCAAGTTCGGCATTCCTCGGGTGCGGCCCGAATCCATGCAGATCGCGCCGGAAATACTTGGGCTCATTCCTGCCGATCTTGCCACCCGCCATGCTGTCATACCGTTGGCACGTTTCGACGGCACACTGATCGTTGCCATGCCCAACCCTTTCGACACTGAGCTGCTTGAACTGCTGCGCTTCAATACGGGTCTTGCCATTGCCCCGGCGTTCGCGCGTCGCGAAAGCATTGCACTCGCCCATGCCCGCTATTATTCCCAGTTCGATGAAGAAGCCGCCTCGCTCAGCATGCGCCTTCGCGTTGCGGAAGAAGATGACACTACGTCGGCGGAGCAGGCGGCCAATCAGGGGCCGATAGTGCGTCTGTTGGAGTCTGTGCTGCATGAAGGCGTGCTGCTGCGCGCCTCGGATATCAATATCCGCCCCGAGGGCAGTGGCGTCGCCATCCACTACCGCGTCGACGGCAAAATGCGTCGCGTGCGCACGCTGAGCTCCGCGTTGCTTGCGCCACTGGTCAGTCGCATCAAAATCATCGGTCAGATGAATATCGCCGAGCGCCGTCTTGCCCAGGAGGGCAGCGCGCACTTCGCGAGTCAGGGCCGCGAGGTGGATCTGCGTATCTCGGTGATTCCAACTGTCGGTGGTGAAAGCGTGGTGATTCGCCTGCTCGATCGTCAGACCGCACTGCGCGAGCTCAGCGCGCTCGAACTGCCCGCCGCTGAAGAGCAGCGTTTGCGCCGAATCATCGCCGCGCCGCACGGGTTGTTCCTGGTCTGTGGCCCAACCGGCGCTGGTAAATCGACCACGCTCTATGCCTTGCTCAACGAGCTGCGTGCGAGCGATGCGCACATCCTCACCGTCGAAGACCCAGTGGAATATCACATGAACGGCATTGAGCAGGTGCAGATCGCTGATCGCATCGGCTACACCTTCGCCGAAGTGCTGCGGCGATTTCTGCGTCATGACCCCGACGTCATCCTGGTCGGTGAAATCCGCGACGCCGAAACCGCAGCAATCGCCTGCCGCGCCGCGCTCACCGGCCATTTCGTCCTGAGTTCGTTGCACACCAACGACGCGCCGTCGGCAGTGGCGCGCCTCATCGATATGGGCGTCGCTCCCTATGTCCTCGCCGCCACACTGCGCGGCGTCATGGCGCAGCGTTTGCTGCGTCTGCGCTGCCAGCGCTGTGATGGAGCAAAGCAAAATTGCCCAACCTGCGGCGGCAGCGGCCACGTCGGGCGACGCATCGTCTGCGAAGTGTTAAAAATCAGCCCCACCATCTGCGAATTCATCGAGCGTAAAGCGTCGTTACAAGAGCTCAGCGCCACCGCACAGCAAGAAGGCATGGTGAGATTGCAAACACACGCCATGGCCTTGGCCGAAGCCGGCCTGATCTCACAAGCGGAAGCGCTAGCACTCGGCACTTAGAGCGCCTAACAAAATGTTTTTTTGAAAGCGCGGTTATTTCCCCTCTCCCGCAAGCGAGGCCTCTGCGAAACGGCTGTGTGTTTGACAGATCGTAGCTAGAGGTCACTGTCGGCGTGTTGCCTGACGAGACACGCTCTTCGCCATC
>JAITWN010000006.1 GCA_031285245.1 Chromatiales bacterium
AGCTCCACCCCAGCCACCCACGCTAGAGCGTCCACCGCAGATGCCGCGCCAGATCGCGCCTGCAGCTGCGGCGCACCTGGAAGCAGCAGCTGCCGCTTTTGAGACGGCCCCTGCCCTGCAAGCAGCGCTAAGACGATTGGCGGCACGCGGTGCGGTACGCGCGCGCCCTGATCTCGCAGGGCCTCAGACAGCCGGCGCCGCCTGAACATAGGAAATCGGCATCTCGGTATCATCGGCGTAAGTGACTAGCTCCCAGGCTTCAGAGTCAGCCATGAGCGTGCGCAGCAGCCGATTATTGAGCCCGTGCCCGGATTTGTAGCCGCTGAAAGCACCAATCAGGCTGTGCCCCAGCAAATAGAGATCGCCAATGGCGTCGAGGACTTTGTGCTTTACGAATTCATCTTCGTAGCGCAGACCGTCTTCGTTGAGGATGCGATTTTCATCCACGACCACCGCATTATTGAGATTGCCACCGAGCACTAGATTCATTTCGCGCAGACGCTCATAGTCGCGCAGAAAGCCGAACGTGCGCGCGCGACTGACTTCTTTGACGAAAGACGTCGTCGAGAAATCGATAGTGGCCTGTTTGGTGTCACCGCTGAAGGCGGGATGGTCGAAGTCGATCTTGAACGACACCTTGAAGCCTTCGAAGGGATCAAAGCGCGCCCATTTGTCGCCGTCACTCACCGTAACGCTACGCTTGACGCGAATGAAATGCTTGGCCGCACTTTGCTCTTCAATGCCCGCCGACTGCAACAGAAATACGAAGGGACCCGCGCTGCCATCCATGATCGGCACTTCGGCAGCATCGAGCTCCACGTAGGCGTTATCGACACCGAGGCCGGCAAAAGCTGACAGCAGATGCTCTACGGTGGAAATACGGACATCACCCCGAACCAGCGTCGTGGAAAGCACCGTGTCCCCGACATTTTCCTGCCGAGCTCTGATCTCCACTGGTGGATTGAGATCGACACGCCGGAACACGATGCCTGCATCCGCCGGCGCCGGCAGCAAAGTCAGACAGATCTTCTTGCCTGTATGCAGGCCTACGCCGGTTGCCCGCACGGTATTTTTGAGAGTACGTTGCTTGATCATCTCAGGATGACGTTTTCAGAGCTCTTTGCATTCCAGCGATCAGATCGTCCGGAAACATTTCGCCGCGCGAGAAATAGCTGGCGATGTTACCACGGGCACCCGCCCCCCGACACCTGAATATTAGGCACATGAATCTTTCCATGAATGCCCCAGACCATCCGATTGCTTCCGCTACCGCTGATTAATCCGCCTGCCGACGCAGAAAAGCCGGCACATCCAGATAATCCATATTCATATTGGTCGTACCGTCACGCAGCGCCTCTTCCACCACCGGTGGCTGATTACGGAAAACCGCCGGACGATCCAGACGACGGTAATCCACTTCACCGCTGCTCTTGCTCACCAACTTGACCGGCGACTCCTGAGCCAGCTGCACTGCAACCGCGGCCGGCTCCGGACGACCAAGTCCCGTTGCCACGACGGTCACGCGCACATCTTCGTCCATATTGGGATCGATCACCGTACCAACGACGACCGTGGCGTTTTCCGAAGCAAATTCTTTGATCGTGTTACCAACATCTTCAAATTCGCCGATCGACATATTGAGACCACCGGTCACGTTGACCAAAATACCGCGCGCGCCCTGTAGATCGACATCTTCGAGCAGCGGGCTAGCAATCGCAGCTTCGGCAGCGGCACGGGCGCGATTCTCGCCTTTGCCGACCCCCGAGCCCATCATCGCCATACCCATTTCCGACATCACCGTGCGCACGTCGGCGAAGTCGACGTTGATCAAGCCGGGGCGGGTAATGAGCTCAGCAATACCCTGCACCGCGCCGAGCAGAACGTTGTTAGCCGCGCGGAAGGCTTCGAGCAACGTCACCTGCTTGCCAAGTACGGACAGCAGTTTCTCGTTGGGAATGGTGATGAGCGAATCGACGTACTGGGTCAACTCGCGGATACCTTCGTCAGCAATCTGGGCGCGCTTGCGGCCTTCGAACGGGAACGGCTTGGTGACCACCGCAACGGTGAGGATGCCGAGTTCCTTGGCAACCTGCGCCACGACAGGCACGCCGCCGGTACCCGTGCCGCCGCCCATACCAGCGGTGATGAATACCATATCAGCCCCGGTCAGCACCTCGATGATGCGATCACGATCCTCGAGCGCCGCCTGCCGACCGATCTCAGGATTGGCGCCTGCGCCAAGGCCCTTGGTGATGGCGCCGCCAAGCTGGAGCGTGGTGCGGGCAGAAGCGCCTTTCAGCGCCTGCGCATCGGTGTTGGCGCAAATGAATTCCACGCCTTCGATATCAGCCTTCACCATGTGCTCGACAGCATTGCCGCCGCCACCGCCGATACCGATCACCTTGATCACCGCGTTCTGGCTATATGCATCCATCAGTGTAAACATCGTCCGCTCTCCTCATCTGCAAAGTATATAAAACTGCCTGTGACCGGTTGACCCGATCAGAAATTTCCCTGAAACCAGCTTTTCATCCGCGCCAATACCCCTTTGCCGCCACCACCCGAGCGAAGCGTCGGCTTGGCACGCGCATAGCGCTGTTTGTATCCATAAAGCAGCAATCCAACGCCGGTCGCGTGGATGGGATTACGCACCACCTCCACCAGACCAGCGATATTCTGCGGTACACCGAGTCGCACTGGCATGTGGAACACTTCCTCGGCGAGCTCCACCACGCCTTCCATCTTCGAGCTACCGCCCGTGAGCACGATACCCGCGGCGATCAAATCTTCAAGACCAGAGCGACGCAGCTCTGCCTGCACCAGCGTGAAGAGCTCGTCGTAACGCGGCTCGATCACTTCGGCCAGCGTCTGGCGCGCAAGCCTACGCGGACGATGCTCGCCGACACCAGGCACTTCGATGGTCTCGCTGGGACTTGCGATCTGCGTCAACGCACAGCCGTATTTTATTTTGATTTCCTCGGCATACTGCGTCGGCGTGCGCAGCGCGACCGCAATATCGTTGGTCACCTGATCGCCCGCAATCGGAATCACTGCCGTGTGACGAATCGCGCCCTCGGTAAATACAGCAACATCGGTGGTACCGCCACCAATATCGACGATACACACGCCGAGTCCCTTCTCATCCTCGCTCAGCACCGAATAACTCGAAGCAAGCTGCTCCAAAATGATGTCATCGACTTCAAGGCCACAGCGATGCACGCATTTGACGATGTTCTGTGCCGCACTCACCGCTCCGGTAACGATATGCACCTTGGCTTCGAGGCGCA
>JAITWN010000051.1 GCA_031285245.1 Chromatiales bacterium
TAAGGCGGTATCGGGTATCTTGCCCCCGCTACAGGCGCGTAGCTCAGTTGGTTAGAGCACCACCTTGACATGGTGGGGGTCGTTGGTTCGAGTCCAATCGCGCCTACCAATCACTAACAAGCACTGTAATAACAGTGCTTTTTTGTTCCAGCGATTCAGTCCTGATATGCCTACGATCACCCTACCGGATAAGAGCGAACGCCGCTTCGACGCACCGGTCACGGTTGCCGAAGTCGCACTCGCCATCGGCCCAGGCCTTGCCAAAGCAGCACTGGCTGGGGTTGTCGATGGCAAACTGGTTGACACTTCCTATCCAATTACCGAAGACGCCACGCTGCGTTTGATCACTGATCGTGACGAGGAGGGCGTGGACATCATTCGCCATTCCTGCGCGCATCTGCTTGCTCAAGCCGTCAAACGTTTATTCCCGGATGCGCAGGTGACGATCGGTCCGGTGATCGAAAACGGCTTCTATTACGACTTCGCCTACAGCCGCGCTTTCACGCCCGAAGATCTGCTCGCCATCGAAGCGAAGATGGCAGAGATCGCAGCGCAGGATCTGCCTGTTATGCGCCGCGTCATGCCAAGAGATGAGGCGATCACGTTCTTCGGTAACATGGGCGAAAAGTACAAAGCCGAAATCATCACTGACATTCCTGCGGGTGAAACACTCTCACTCTACGAGCAAGGCGAATTCATCGATCTCTGCCGTGGGCCGCACGTGCCAAGCACGGGCCGGTTGCGCGCGTTCAAACTCACCAAGCTTGCTGGCGCTTATTGGCGTGGCGATTCACGCAAAGAGATGTTGCAGCGCATTTATGGCACGGCCTTCGCGCGCGAGAAAGATCTCAAAGAATATCTGCACCGGTTAGAAGAAGCGGAGAAACGCGATCATCGCCGTATCGGTCGCCAGCTCGATCTCTTCCATACACAGGAAGAAGCGCCCGGCATGGTGTTCTGGCATCCGCGCGGGTGGACGGTCTATCGCATCATTGAGAATTACATTCGCGATCTGCTGCGCGGAAATGATTACCAGGAAATCCGCACGCCGCAAGTGCTCGATCGCACGCTGTGGGAGAAATCTGGTCACTGGGATAAATTCGCCGCTGGCATGTTCACCACCAGCGTCGAGAACCGCGATTATGCGGTGAAGCCGATGAACTGCCCGGGGCACGTGCAGGTTTTCAATCAGGGCCTCAAGAGCTATCGCGATCTGCCGCTGCGCCTCGCAGAGTTTGGCTCCTGCCATCGCAATGAGCCCTCCGGCACGCTGCATGGTTTGATGCGTTTGCGCGGCTTCGTGCAGGACGATGCGCATATTTTCTGTACTGAAGATCAAATCCAAAGCGAAGTGGCTGCGTTCATCGAGCTGCTGTTCGGGGTTTATGCCGATTTCGGTTTCAACGACGTTCAGGTCAAGCTGTCTACGCGTCCGGCGAACCGGGTGGGTGATGACGCGGTCTGGGATAAAGCCGAGCACGCGCTTGAGCAGGCGCTCAACGCCCGTGGTCTGCCCTGGCAGTTGCAACCAGGTGAGGGGGCGTTCTACGGTCCAAAAATTGAGTTCTCGCTGAAGGACAGCATCGGCCGGGTGTGGCAGTGCGGCACGATCCAGGTTGATTTCTCCATGCCTGGGCGTCTTGGCGCCACTTACATCGCCGAAGACAGCAGCAAACAGGTGCCGGTGATGCTGCATCGCGCCATCCTCGGATCGCTCGAGCGCTTCATCGCCATCCTGATCGAAGAGCATGCCGGTTCGCTGCCAGCGTGGCTCGCGCCGGTGCAGGCGGTGGTGATGAATATCACTGATCGCCAATCCGAATATGTCGGACGCGTCGCCGAGCGCTTGGCTGAGGCCGGGTTGCGCATCGATACGGACTTGAGAAATGAAAAAATAGGCTTTAAAATCCGCGAGCATACGCTGCAACGAGTGCCGTATTTGCTGGTCGTTGGCGACCGGGAAATGGGTGAAGATTCCGTGGCCGTGCGCGCGCGTGATGGCAGTGATCTCGGAAGTATGTCGATAGACGCTTTCGCTGATCGCTTAGCCGCTGAATCCGCGCGCCGCGGCCACATCGTTTTGGAGGATTAGAGGATAGCCGCTGACAAAGAATTGCGCTTGAACGATGCCATTTCGGCGCCCCAGGTTCGTTTGATCGGACCGGAAGGAGAAGCCGTTGGTGTCGTTTCTATTGCTGAAGCGCAGAAAATAGCAGAGGCCGCCGAACTCGATCTGGTGGAAGTCGCGCCGCAGGCGTCACCACCGGTTTGCCGCGTGATGGATTACGGCAAGTTTATCTTCGAGGAAAGCAAGAAGCGTCACGCGGCGAAGAAAAAACAAAAACAGATTCAGGTCAAGGAAGTAAAATTCCGTCCTGGCACTGATGAGGGGGATTATCAGGTCAAGCTGCGTAACCTGATCCGCTTCCTCAGCAGTGGCGACAAAGCGAAAATCACGCTGCGTTTTCGTGGTCGCGAGATGGTGCACCAGCGGTTGGGGCTGCAGTTGTTGCAGCGTATAGAAAAAGACTTGGAAGAATATGGGGCAGTGGAACAATTCCCCAAGCTTGAAGGCCGGCAAATGGTGATGGTGCTCGCCCCTTCAAGCAGTAAAAAGAAACAGCAATCTGGCGTCTAAGACCTTAAACGTCTAGCGCCAGATCACAAAGAGCACAATCAAAGGAAAAGTCATGCCAAAGCTTAAGACACATCGCGGCGCGGACAAGCGTTTCGCGAAAACTGCGTCTGGGAAGTTTAAACACCGGCGCGGATTCCGTAACCACATCCTGACCAAGAAGAGCACCAAACGCTTGCGTCATCTGCGTGAAGGAGGCATCGTCAATGCCTCTGACACCGAAGCAGTCCGCCGTATGTTGCCTTACAGCTGAGAGAGCCGCCGCTATGCCACGTGTAAAAAGAGGTACTACCGCCCGCGCGAGCCACAAAAAAGTGCTCGATGCGGCCAAAGGTTATCGCGGACGTCGCAAAAACGTCTATCGCATCGCGACGCAAGCGGTGACGAAAGCCGGTCAATATGCTTATCGTGACCGTCGCCAGAAGAAGCGCGAATTCCGCGCGCTGTGGATCGTGCGCATCAACGCGGCTGCCCGCGAATGCGGTCTGTCTTACAGCCGTTTGATGGATGGCCTGCGCAAGGCTGCGATCGAAATCGATCGCAAGATGCTGGCGGATCTTGCGGTATTCGACAAAAGCGCGTTTGCCGCGCTGGCGGAGAAGGCCAAGACTGCCGCCGCAGCCGTCTGACATTCGTCATCTCCAGACCCGTACGCTAGTGCGGGTCTGCTCTGATTACTCCTTGCCGCTTTGATTAGCGCCAGGGATCCGAAACAAGGGAAGGCGCGCCTTTCCTTTTTCGTTTGTGAGGGAAGCAAGCGTGAGTGGGGAAAGTCTGGAGTCTATCGTCAGCGCGGCTTTGGCGCGTGTCACCGCCGCTGATTCTCCTGCTGATCTCGACCGTGTGCGCGTAGAGTATCTCGGCAAGAGCGGTCTTGTTACCGTTTACCTCAAGAGCCTGAAAGACATCGCTCCGGAGGAGCGTCCGCTTGCTGGTCAACGTGTCAACCGCGCCAAGCAGGAATTGCAGGAAGCGATCGAATCCCGCGCCAGCACGCTTGATCAAGCAACTCTTCAAGCCCGCCTTTCCAGTGAAGCGATTGATGTCACCTTGCCAGGACGCGGGCAGGGCGGAGGTGGCCTACATCCGGTCGGACGCGTGCTCGATCGCATCGAGGAGCTGTTTCGGCAGGCGGGCTACGAAATTGCGCACGGACCGGAAGTCGAGGACGATTTCCATAATTTCGAAGCCCTCAATATTCCCGCCGATCACCCGGCGCGGGCGATGCATGACACGTTCTATTTCGATGCGCACACAGTGCTGCGCACGCATACCTCGCCCGTGCAGATTCGCGTCATGAGCGAGCGCGCTCCACCGCTGCGCGTGATCGCGCCGGGGCGAGTTTATCGCTGTGATTCCGACGTTACCCATACGCCGATGTTTCATCAGGTGGAAGGTTTCCTCGTCGATGAAGACGTGAGCATGGCGGACCTTAAGGGAACGATCACCGATTTTCTGCGCGCGTTTTTCGAGCGTGACAGCGCGGTGCGTTTTCGTCCGTCCTATTTTCCGTTTACCGAGCCTTCGGCCGAAGTCGACATCCAGTGCGTGATCTGTGGCGGCAAAGGTTGCCGCGTGTGCAAGCAAACTGGCTGGCTGGAAGTGATGGGCTGCGGCATGATCCACCCCAAGGTATTCGCCAAGGTCGGCGTCGACAGCGAACGTTACACCGGGTTCGCGTTTGGTCTCGGCGTTGAGCGTATGGCGATGCTTTACTATGGGGTCAATGACTTACGCCTGTTTTTTGAAAACGATTCGAGATTTTTGCGGCAGTTCCTCTCAGCATGAAATTCAGCGAAAAATGGCTGCGCGAATGGGTTGATCCACCGATTGACACGGTAGCGCTTGCCCATCGTTTGACTATGGCGGGCCTCGAAGTCGATGCCGTCGAGGCGGTAGCGCCGGATTTCTCCGGTGTTGTGATCGGCCATGTACTCGCCGTTGAGCCGCATCCCAGCGCGGATCGTCTGCGCGTCTGCTTAGTCGATGACGGTAGCACCGCGCCGCTCACCATCGTCTGTGGCGCGCCTAACGTCGCAGTCGGAATGAAGGTACCAGCGGCGCGCGTCGGGGCACACCTGCCGGATGACAAAGCGATCACCAAGGCAAAGCTGCGCGGCGTCGAATCCTTCGGCATGTTGTGCTCCGCCAAGGAGCTTGGCCTCGGCGAAGGCAATGAAGGATTGATGAGCCTGCCGGAGGAGGCGCCGGTCGGCGCTGATCTGCGCCAGTATCTTGGTCTCAATGATGTCGCCATTGAGCTTGGTATCACGCCCAATCGCGGCGACTGTCTGAGTGTGGCAGGCGTGGCGCGCGAACTCGGCGTGCTGTGTCGCAGCGAAGTGAGTGCGCCAGCGCCGACACCGGTGAAGGCGAGTATCGACGACAAACTGCCGGTGGAGTTGCTCGCACCGCAGGCTTGTCCGCGTTACCTCGGACGCATCGTCCGCGGCATCAATCCTCATGCCGTGACGCCGCTGTGGATGCGTGAGCGTCTGCGTCGCAGTGGTTTGCGCAGTCTCGGCCCGCTGGTCGATGTCACCAATTATCTGCTGCTCGAACTCGGCCAGCCCATGCACGCTTTTGATCTGAAGCGCGTGCAGGGTGGCATCCGCGTGCGCCTGGCGCAAACGGGCGAAACTCTGGAACTGCTCGATGGCCAGACGGTGACGCTGGAACCGGACACGCTGGTGATCGCCGATCATGAGCGCGTGCTCGCGCTCGCCGGCATCATGGGCGGACGCGCGAGCGCTGTTGCCGATGATACCGATAGCGTCTTTCTCGAATGCGCCTGGTTTGCACCGAACGCGATCGCAGGGCGAGCACGGCGTCTGGGGCTGCACACGGATTCATCGCACCGTTATGAGCGCGGCGTCGATCCTGAGTTGCAGATGCAGGCGATGGAGCGCGCAACACATATGATCCTCGACATCATGGGCGGCGTTGCCGGCCCGGTGGTCGAAGCCGTCTCGCAGGCTAATCTGCCTGTGCGCCTGCCGGTACGTCTACGCGCCAGCGCGCTGCGACGCGTGCTGGGATATCCGATTGCGGCCGAAGAAGTGAGCGATACACTGATGCGTCTCGGCATGCGCATCACTGCCCAGCATGATCAGACCTGGGAACTGGTGCCGCCAGCTTTTCGTTTCGATATCGCCATCGAAGCGGATCTGATTGAAGAAATCGCGCGCGTACACGGCTATGACGCCATTCCTTCCGCGCCGCCGCGCGGCGTGCTGCGCATCCGCACGGCTGACGCGCAGGACGTACGCAATCGATCTGCACGTGAACTGCTGGCCGGACGCGGTTATCAGGAAGTCATCACTTATACCTTCATTAACGCAGACTTGCAGGCAGCATTTGAACCTGACCTTAAGCCGCTGCGCCTCGCCAATCCGATTTCAGCTGATACCGCCGTCATGCGTACTTCACTGTGGCCGGGTCTTGCCGAGGTTGCACGCTACAATCTCAACCGTCAGCAGGCACGGCTGCGCATCTTCGAGCTTGGCGCGAAATTTATTCCCAATGCTGCTGGTTTGACTGAAGAAACTGTCATCGCTGGACTTGCCGTCGGTGATCTCTGGCCGCAGCAGTGGGGCCTGCCGTCGCGCGCGGTCGATTTTCATGACCTGAAAGCGGACCTCGAAGCATTGCTAACCGCGCTTGG
>JAITWN010000077.1 GCA_031285245.1 Chromatiales bacterium
CCTGGCGGTGTACGGTCTCGTCATGCGACACACCCACAGCAACCCTCAGGGCTTGCTCAACTTCGCAGAGACCTCACTACTTCAGCAGCTCTCGACGCAGCAGCTCATTGAGCTGAGCGGGATTGGCTTTGCCTTGTGTTTCACGCATCGCCTGACCGATGAAGAAACCGAATACTTTTTCCTTGCCATCACGGAACTGCGCCGCCTGCTCGGGATGCGCGGCAACGATGCGCGCCACCACCGCTTCGAGCGCTGAGCTATCGGTGATCTGACGCAGACCGCGCTCATCAATGATGCGGTCAGCCTCGCCCCCGCTCTGCCACATCGCATCGAACACTTGCTTGGCGATTTTGCCGGAGATGGTTTCATCCGTAATGCGCTTGATGAGACCACCAAGACGCTCCGGGGTGACAGGGCTCGCGGCGAGCGCAAGGCCCTCGCGATTGAGCGCGCCCAGCAGTTCGCCCATCACCCAAGTCGCCGCCAAACGGCGATCGCCGCCTGCTATAGCAACCGCCTCAAAGTAATCCGCCAGTTCTCGACTCGCTGTCAGCACCTCCGCTTCATAAGCGGACAGACCATACTCCGCCACAAAGCGCTGGCGCTTCACCTGCGGCAGTTCAGGCATCTGCGCACGTATTGCGGCGATGAATTCGTCACTTACTTCCACCGGCAACAAATCAGGGTCGGGGAAATAGCGATAATCGTAGGCTTCTTCCTTGCCGCGCATGGAGCGTGTTTCGTGACGATCAGGATCGTAGAGCCGCGTTTCCTGCACCACCTTGCCGCCGCTTTCGATCAATTCGATCTGACGCTCGACTTCGAACTCTATGGCGCGCTCGATAAAACGGAAGGAGTTGAGGTTTTTCAGCTCAGTGCGTGTACCAAGCTTTTCCGCGCCACGCGGACGCACGGATACGTTGGCATCGCAGCGGAACGATCCTTCCTGCATATTGCCATCGCAGATACCGAGATAAACCACCAGCGTGTGCAGCGCACGCATGTAGGCCGCGGCCTCCGCGGCGCTACGCAGGTCAGGCTCAGAGACGATTTCGAGCAGCGGCGTGCCAGCGCGATTGAGATCGATACCGCTCATGCCGTGAAAATCTTCGTGCAAGGATTTGCCGGCGTCTTCTTCAAGATGCGCACGCGTTAAACGCACCGTTTTGCGTTCACCTTCACCGGCGAGCGCAATATCAAGCGTGCCGCCAACAACGATCGGCAGTTCGTACTGACTGATCTGATAGCCTTTGGGCAAATCAGGATAGAAGTAATTTTTGCGCGCGAATACCGAACGTGGCGCGATCCGCGCGCCGACGGCAAGTCCGAATTTCACCGCCATATGCACAGCGGCGCTATTCAATACGGGCAATACCCCTGGCAAGCCGAGATCGATCGCGCTCGCCTGCGTGTTTGGCTCAGCGCCATACGCCGTCGCCGATCCTGAAAATATCTTGCTGCGCGTTTGCAGCTGCACATGCGCTTCCAGCCCGATCACCACTTCCCAGTTGCTCATGCGAATGCCTCCGGGAGGCGGCGATGCCAGTCGGTTTCCTGCTGATAACGATGCGCGACGCCAAGCAAACGCGCTTCATCGAAATAATTACCGATCAGTTGCACACCGACCGGCAAGTCACCGGCAAAACCGCAAGGAATCGACATGGCAGGCAGGCCGGCGAGATTGGCGGCGATGGTATAGATGTCGCTTAAGTACATGGTCAGCGGGTCTTGCGCTTTTGCGCCGAGAGAAAACGCGGTTTCGGGCGCAGTGGGTCCGGCGATGACATCGACTTCTTTGAAAGCGCGGGCAAAGTCATCGCTGATCAAACGACGCAGCTTCTGCGCCTTGATGTAATAAGCGTCGTAATAGCCCGATGACAGCACATAGGTGCCGATCATGATGCGGCGCTTGACCTCGGCGCCGAAGCCTTCACCACGCGAACGCTTGTAAAGGTCCATGAGATCGCGCGGCTGCTCGCAGCGATAGCCGAAACGCACGCCATCAAAGCGCGCGAGGTTGGATGAACACTCGGCCGGCGCGACGACATAATAGGCAGGCACGGCAAGATCGCTGTTGGGCAGACTGATGTCAACCAGCTTCGCGCCGAGTCGCTCCCATACCTTGATCGCTTCATGAACAGCAGCGCCGACCGCGCCATCGAGCCCCGCGCCGAAATATTCGCGCGGCAAACCGATACGCAAACCTTTGAGATCGCCCGCGCTCTGGAGCAATGCCGGATAGTCCGGCACGGGACGATCGAGACTGGTTGAGTCGCGTGCGTCAAAACCTTGCATCGCAGCGAGCAGCCAGGCGAGATCTTCAGCGCTCGCAGCGATAGGTCCAGCCTGATCGAGACTCGAGGCAAACGCGATCATGCCGTAGCGCGAGACCGCGCCATAAGTCGGCTTGATGCCGCTCACGCCGCAGAGCGCGGCGGGCTGACGAATCGATCCGCCGGTATCTGTGCCGGTTGCCGCCGGTGCCAGGCGAGCGGCAACTGCGGCGGCTGAACCACCCGATGAGCCACCAGGCACAGCGGAAAGCTTCCAGGGATTACGTACTGGACCATACCAACTGGTTTCGTTGGATGAGCCCATGGCGAATTCATCCATGTTGGTCTTGCCGAGCATGACTGCGCCGGCGCGCGCGAGATTTTGCACCACGGTGGCGTCATAAGGCGCGATAAAATTGGCGAGCATGCGCGAAGCGCAACTGGTTTTCACACCCAGCGTGCAGAAAATATCTTTGTGTGCGAGCGGAACACCTTCGAGTGCGCCAGCCGTGCCCGCGGCAATGCGCTGATCAGCCGCGCGCGCAGCGCCGAGCGCTTGCTCTTCAGTCACTGTGATATAGGCGTTGAGCTCAGGGTCAAAACGGGCGATGCGATCCAGGAACGCGCGCGCCAGCTCTGCGCTAGAGAATTCACCCGCGCGTAATCCTGCACGCAGCTCGGCGATGGACTTGCGGTGCACAGCGCTCACTCGATCACCCTTGGCACGAGATAGAGGCCGTCCTGCACCAGCGGCGCGTGCGCCTGGAACAGATCCCGCTGATCATTTTCGGTGATCGCATCTTCACGCAATCTCTGCACAGCGTGCAGTGGGTGCGCCATCGGCTCTACACCTTCGGTATCGATCGCATTCATGCGCGCGACAAAATCCAAAATACCGGAGAGACTCTTTGCATATGGCGCAGCATCGCTATCAGCAATCTGCATACGCGCGAGATGCGCGATTCTTTCAACATCGACTTCACTCAGAGACATGCTTACCTCTGTATTTGCAGGCTCACGCGCAGATCGCTGCTTGCCCTGACATTCACCCGCTGATATATTCCCGCCTCAATCCTATACCTTAATATGTCAAGGACAACCATCGCCCATGTTCAAACGGCTGCGCGGCATTTTTTCCAACGATCTTTCTATTGATCTCGGCACCGCCAACACGTTGATCTACGTTCGGGGCCAAGGCATCGCGCTTGATGAGCCGTCTGTAGTGGCAATCCGCCAGGAGCCTGGATCAGGCGGCCAGCGCACTATCGCTGCGGTGGGAACGGAAGCGAAACTGATGATCGGCCGCACGCCTGGCAACATCACTGCAATCCGGCCGCTCAAAGATGGTGTCATCGCGGACTTCACTGTCACGGAAAAGATGTTACAGCATTTCATCCGCAAAGTGCACGAGAACCGGTTCTTTAGACCCAGCCCACGCGTGTTGGTGTGCGTGCCCTGCGGATCAACACAAGTCGAACGTCGTGCCATCAAAGAATCCGCTGCTGGCGCCGGTGCGCGCGAAGCTTATCTGATCGAAGAACCGATGGCTGCTGCTATCGGCGCAGGCCTTCCGGTCGGTGAAGCGAGCGGCTCGATGGTGCTCGACATCGGCGGTGGCACAACAGAAGTTGCAGTGCTATCGCTGAACGGCATCGTCTATTCCGCATCGGTGCGCATCGGTGGTGATCGCTTCGATGAAGCCATCATCAATTACGTGCGTCGCAACTACGGCTCGCTCATCGGCGAAGCGACTGCGGAAATGATCAAGCATAAGATCGGTTCGGCTTATCCCGGCAATGAGATCCGTGAGATCGAAGTGCGTGGTCGCAATCTTGCCGAAGGCGTGCCGCGCACCTTCACGCTGAACAGCAACGAGATCCTGGAAGCCTTGCAGGAACCGCTGTCGGGAATCGTTGGCGCCGTCAAAACCGCGCTGGAGCAAACGCCGCCCGAACTCGGCGCCGATATCGCCGAACGTGGCATGGTGCTGACCGGTGGCGGCGCGCTGCTGATGGATCTCGATCGGCTGCTTGCTGAAGAAACCGGCCTGCCGGTGATCGTCGCCGAAGATCCGCTGACTTGCGTTGCGCGCGGCGGTGGTCGCGCGCTGGAAACGCTCGATCAGCATCATGGCGATATCTTCGCGCGGGAGTGATCCAATGCGTGGCATTCGCTCGCAGGCCTCGTGCCGGGAGCGATACCACGCATACTGGAGCACAGGGAGTTTGGATCACGGAGGTGTTAGATTAAACCGCTTTTCCTTCGCGGGCCGTCCATCACGCTGAGGGTGGCGGTGCTCTCGATTGTGTCCATCGCGATGATGACCATCGATCACCGTCAACATCACTTGGGCGCAATTCGTGATGTCCTCGGGCTTGCCGTCTACCCTATCCAGTCTCTCGTCAATCTGCCCAATGCCGCGGGCAACTGGGTGAGCGAAAGCGTTACCACCCGACGCGAACTGGAAGAGGAAAACCGCGACCTGCACGCGCAGCAGCTCTTTTTGCAATCGCAGCTGCTCAAGCTCGACGCGCTCGAAGCTGAGAATGATCGCTTACGCAGTCTGCTCGATGCGGCGAGCACCATCGGGCAACCGGTGCTAGTTG
>JAITWN010000082.1 GCA_031285245.1 Chromatiales bacterium
CGCCGCCACGGATGGCTGCGTCCGAGCGGCCAGGATGGCGAAAAGCGTGTCCCCAAACGCCACTGGCAACGCCGGCTCCAACACAATCACCGCGCTCGACGCAAAAGAAAAAGGGCGCAGAGACCTGCGATCCCCACGCCCTTTAAGGAACCTCTGAAAAACCTCCGTCATTGCGAAGCGAAGCCGAAGCAGTCCACATAGCCGCCTAGATTGCTATGGGGGATTGCCACGGGGCTAACGCCCCTCGCAATGACGAAAATTAGGCTTTAGGCAGCGTAACCCCAGTCTGCCCTTGATACTTACCACCACGATCGCCGTACGAGGTCTCGCACACCTCATCGGATTCGAAGAACAGCATCTGCGCCACACCTTCGTGAGCGTAGATTTTCGCTGGTAGCGGCGTGGTATTGGAGAACTCCAGCGTCACATGGCCTTCCCACTCCGGCTCGAGCGGCGTCACGTTAACGATGATGCCGCAGCGCGCATAGGTGGATTTACCGAGACACACCACCAGCACATTGCGCGGAATGCGAAAGTACTCCACCGTGCGCGCGAGCGCGAAAGAGTTCGGCGGAATGATGCACACGTCTGAATCCATATCGACGAAGCTCTGCGGATCAAAGCGCTTCGGATCGACGATGGTACTGTTGATGTTGGTGAAGATCTTGAACTCGCGCGCGCAGCGCACATCGTAGCCGTAGCTCGATGTGCCATAAGAAATCAGCCGCGCACCTTCTTTTTCCTTCACCTGCTGCGGTGCAAACGGCTCGATCATGCCGTGCTTCTGCGCCATTTCGCGGATCCAGCGATCCGATTTGATCGACATCTGCTCATACCCTCCTGAAAAAACGGATACCGCACTATCCTCATACGCGCGAGTGATGCAGGCGCCTTCAGGATTTCAGTTCTGTTCGATCACAATGCTCGGAATCTTCGAGCTGTAATCTTTGGCTTGCAGCGACAGGCGCGCAGCGATGCGGCGCGCGATCTCATGGTAAGCAAGCGCCACCTGCCCTTGCGGATCGGCGACCACCGTCGGATGGCCTTCATCGACATCTTCGCGAATGCGCAGATCAAGCGGCAACTGCCCGAGGAGTTCAAGACCATAATCCGCCACCATGCGCGCACCACCGCCCTCGCCGAAGATGGCTTCCTTATGACCGCAGTTGCTACAGATGTGCATGCTCATGTTCTCCACCACACCAAGCACCGGCACGTTCACCTTCTCAAACATTTTGAACGCCTTGCGGGCATCAAGCAGCGCGATGTCCTGGGGCGTGGTGACGATGACCGCGCCGCTTACCGGGATCTTCTGCGCCAGCGTGAGCTGCACATCACCAGTGCCAGGGGGCAGATCGATCACCAAGTAATCGAGCGCGCGCCAGCGCGTTTCGCGCAGCAGTTGTTCCAGCGCCTGCGTCGCCATCGGGCCACGCCAGATCATCGGGGAATCCTCTTCGATGAGATAGCCGATCGACATCGATTGCAGACCATGTGCAAGCACCGGCTCCATGGTGTGACCGTCCTGAGATTCAGGGCGCGTCTGCGCGCCAAGCATGCGCGGCTGGCTCGGGCCATAGATATCCGCATCGAGAATACCAACGGCCGCGCCCTGCGCAGCAAGCGCGAGTGCGAGATTGACCGACGTGGTCGACTTGCCAACACCGCCCTTACCAGAAGCAACAGCGATGATGTTGCGCACATTCGCAATCGGCTTGACGCCGCGCTGCACCGCGTGCATTACCGCACGAAAAGAGATCGCGATATCCGCAGATTCCGCGCCGGGCAAAGCCATGACGCGCTCGCGCAGCGCCGCGCGCAGCGTCTCTTCGTAACCCACGACGGGAAAGCCGAGTTCGACCCGCGCCTTCACGCGGCCGCCATCCACGGCAACCTCGCGCACTACCCCGGCCGAAGCCAGATCCTTGCCGAGATAAGGATCGACATAGCTGCCGATCGCTGCCTCGACCTGCTGTTTGGCAAGCTGTGACATCAGAATTATCCGCTGAGTAAAATTTTGCGCCGCTTGCTGCGGGCAGATCTGCCTACCCACACTGGAAGCCTGGAAATCGCCCGGCAATTCATCAAAGCAATCGATCGCGGCTCGGCTATAATAACGCATTTTTCCCCGGGAACTTACGTAAAGACGATGGCCACAGCACCCATGATCGATGCGCGCAGAAAGATGCTGGTCACCAGCGCCCTGCCCTATGCCAATGGCCCAATTCATCTCGGCCATCTGGTCGAATACGTCCAGACCGACATCTGGGTCAGATTTCAAAAAATGCGTGGTCATGAGTGCTATTACGTCTGCGCCGATGACACGCATGGCACGCCCGTCATGCTGCGCGCCGAGCAGGAAGGCATCGCGCCCGAAGCACTCATCGCGCGCATGCAGCGCGAGCATCTGCGCGATTTCACCGCTTTCGGCATCGGCTTCGATCACTACCACTCGACCAACTCCGAAGAAAGCCGGAGCTTATCGCAGGATATCTACCGGCGACTGAAGGCACGCGGGCTGATCGAGATTCGCCCCATCGAACAGCTGTACGATCCGGTGCGCGAGATGTTCCTGCCCGATCGTTACATCAAGGGCGAATGTCCGCGTTGCCACGCGCGCGATCAGTACGGCGATTCCTGCGAACAGTGCGGCGCGACTTACGATCCGACCGAGCTCATCGACCCAGTGTCCGCGATCTCTGGCGCGAAACCGGTGCGCCGTCAATCCGAACATCATTTCTTTCGTTTGGGCGCATGCCGCGAATTTCTCGAAGACTGGCTGCGCAGCGGCCGTGAACGCAGGGGCGGCAAAGCCGGCGCGCCGCTGCAAGCCGAAGCCGCGAATAAAATCGAAGAGTGGTTCAAGAGCGGCTTACGTGATTGGGACATCTCACGCGATGCACCGTACTTCGGTTTTGAGATCCCGGACGCCCCAGGCAAATATCTCTACGTCTGGCTGGATGCGCCGATCGGCTACATGGCGAGCTTCAAAGCGCTCTGTGCGCAGCGCGGCATTGATTTCAACGCTTTCTGGGAAGCAGGTAGCGATGCCGAGCTCTATCACTTCATCGGCAAGGACATACTCTATTTCCACGCTTTGTTCTGGCCGGCGACGCTGCATTTCTCGGGCTATCGCACGCCCGATCGCATCAACGTGCATGGCTTTCTCACCGTCAACGGCCAGAAGATGTCGAAGTCACGCGGTACGTTCATCACGGCCGAATCTTTCGTCAAACACATCGAGCCGGAATACCTGCGCTACTACCTGGCGGCAAAACTCAATGACCGCATCGAAGACATCGATCTCAACTTCGATGACTTCCTTGCGCGCGTCAACAGCGATCTCGTCGGCAAGTTCATCAACATCGCGAGCCGCACCGCCGGCTTCATCACCACGCGTTTTGCAGGCCGGTTGACTGCCGATCTCACCGAGCGTGACCGCGCGTTGCTTAAGACCGTGCAGGATGCCGCGCCAGGGCTTACGCGCTGCTACGAGGAACGCCGCTATGGTGAAGCACTGCGCCAGATCATGGAGCTCGCCGACCTCACCAATGCCTATGTCAACGACGAGCAGCCGTGGGCACGCATCAAGGAAGCCGGCGCCGAGCAGAGGGTCCAACAAGCCTGTTCGACGGCGCTCAACGCCTTTCGCCTGCTGACGCTTTATCTCAAGCCGGTGATCCCGCGCATTGCGGCGGCCGTGGAAGAGTTTCTGGGCATCGCGCCGCTGCGCTGGGCAGATGCTGGGGAACTCCTCGGCGCACACCTTGTCAGACCCTACGCCCATTTGGCACAGCGTGTAGAAAAACAACAAATCGCCGCTTTGCTGGTAGCACAGGGACAGGGAACCGTGGCGCAGGTATCAGCGCCTGCACCGGCAGTAGCCGACGCCAAGAACGGCAAGACGCCGAAAAAAGGCAGCGAACAAACAGCCGCCAGCACCGTAGCCATCACCGCCGAAGAATTTGCGCGTATCGATCTGCGCGTGGCGTTGATCGTCGATGCAAAAGCCGTAGAGGGTGCCGATAAGCTGCTTGAGCTTACGCTCGATCTCGGTGAAGGCGGAAGACGCACGGTCTTCGCGGGTATCAAGTCGAAGTATGCACCGCAAGACATCATTGGACGTCACACGGTCATGGTCGCCAACCTTACACCGCGCAAGATGCGTTTTGGCGTCTCCGAAGGCATGGTGCTTGCTGCTGGAGCGGGCGACGGTGATCTGTGGTTGATTGAGCCCGAGACCGGAGCGCGCGCCGGGATGAAGGTAAAGTAGCCAGATTGCGGGTAGAATAGCGAGCGATATTCAAAGAGGTTCTGTTAGATGAGCGAATACCTGCTGATCCTCCTCAGCACCATCTTGGTGAACAACTTCATATTGGTGAAGTTCCTCGGCTTGTGCCCGTTCATGGGCGTCTCGCGCAAGCTCGAAACCGCTACCGGCATGGCGCTCGCGACCACCTTCGTGGTCACGCTCTCATCAGTATGCAGCTACCTCATCAACAGTTACCTGCTTGCGCCACTTGGGCTTGAGTACCTGCGTACCATCACTTTCATATTGGTGATCGCGGCGGTGGTGCAGTTCACTGAAATGGTGATTCGCAAAACCAGCCCGCTGCTTTATCAGCTGCTCGGCATCTTTCTGCCCCTCATCACCACCAACTGCGCGGTGCTCGGCGTTGCGCTCCTGATCGTGAACCAAGATCTCAATTTCATCAAAGCCGCGCTCTACGGCTTCGGCGCCTCGGTAGGATTTTCGATGGTGCTGATCATGTTTGCCTCGATGCGTGAGCGCATCACTGTCGCTGATGTCCCCGTCGCTTTCCGTGGGCCAGCCATCGCGCTGGTCACGGCCAGCCTGATGTCGCTGACGTTCATGGGCTTCTCCGGCCTGATCAAAGGCTAGGGCGTGCTTTCCGCCGTTCTCATTCTGAGCGGGCTCGCCGTGCTGTTCGGCGCGATCCTTGGTTATGCCGCGATCCGCTTCAAGGTCGAAGGCGATCCAATGATCGAAAAGATCGACGCGATCCTGCCCCAGACGCAATGCGGTCAGTGTGGCTTCCCAGGCTGCCGGCCTTATGCTACTGCCATCGCTGGCGGCAACGCCGATATCAACCGCTGTCCGCCTGGTGGCGAAGCCACCATCATCGCACTCGCCAATCTGCTCGATCGCGAGATCAAACCGCTCGATCCGGAAAACGGTGAGATCAAACCGAAAATGGTGGCGCTCATCGACGAACAGCGCTGCATCGGCTGCACGCTCTGCATCCAGGCCTGCCCGGTCGATGCCATCATCGGCGCTGCCAAGCAGATGCACACCGTCATCGCCGAAGAATGCACCGGCTGCGATCTGTGCCGCCCGCCGTGCCCGGCTGACTGTATCGCCATGGTGCCGGTCAAACAGGACATCCGCACTTGGAAGTGGCCTTCCCCCGACATGCCGAAAAAAATAGATCCGCCTAAAAAAGCGGCGGTAAATGCCCTGTGAACGCACGCCTGTCTGAAAAATTCCGCCTGTGGCGCTTCCCGGGTGGCATACACCCCGAGCAGAACAAATCATCATCGACTGAAACTCCGATCGAAGCAGGCCGCATCCCGCCGCGCCTCATCCTGCCGCTGCATCAGCACATCGGCGAGCCTGCTGAGCCACTGTTCACCGTGGGCGAACGCGTACTCAAAGGGCAAGCAGTGGCGCGTGCCAATGGCTATGTCAGCGCGCCGGTCCATGCACCCACCTCGGGCACCGTGATTGCGATCGGCGACTACCCTGTGCCGCATCCCTCGGGCATGTCAGCACCTTGCATGGTGATCGAGCCCGACGGCGAAGACCGCTGGGTCGATCACGACAGCGTCGCCGATTACCGCAATCTCGATCCGGCTGCGCTGCGCAACATCATTCGCGAAGCAGGCATCGTCGGCCTCGGTGGCGCGGGCTTTCCGACGTTCATCAAACTCAACCCCGGCCATAACAAAGCCATCGATACGTTGATCCTCAACGGCGCCGAATGCGAACCCTATATCACCTGCGATGACATGCTGATGCGTGAACGCGCGGCGGAAGTCGTCAGCGGACTCGCCATCGCTGCCCATGCCTTGCAAGCGCGCGAATCGGTCATCGGCATCGAGGACAACAAGCCGCAAGCCTTGCACGCCATGCGCGAAGCGGCGCGCAGCTATCCGAATATGCGCGTAGTGGAAATACCGACGCTGTATCCTTCAGGCGATTCCAAACTGCTGGCGAAAATCCTCACCGGCAAGGAAGTGCCGAGCAACAAGCTCAGCCTGCACGTCGGGCTGACCTGTATCAACGTCGGCACCACCTATGCGGTGCACCGCGCCATCCATCATGGCGAGCCGCTGATGTCACGCATCGTCACCGTCACCGGCGGCGCAGTCGGCGCACCACGCAATCTTGATGCGCTCATCGGCACACCGATGGACGAACTGCTCGCGCAGTGCGCAACCCGCATGGACCGTATCGAACGGCTGGTGATGGGCGGCTCGATGATGGGTTTCGCCATGCATCGCGCCGATCTGCCGCTGATCAAAACCACCAACTGCATCATCGCTGCCGCGGCCGCTGAAGTGCCGCGGCCCCAGCCGGTGATGCCCTGCATCCGCTGCGGCGCCTGCTCCGACGCCTGCCCTATGAGCCTGATGCCGCAACAGCTCTACTGGTTTGCGAAATCCAAGGAGCTGGAAAAAGCGCAGAAATACGATTTGTTCGACTGCATCGAGTGCGGCGCCTGCTCTTACGTGTGCCCGAGCAATATTCCTCTGGTACAGTACTTCCGCTACGCGAAGGGCGACATCTGGACTCAGGAGAGCGAGAAGGAAAAAGCTGGCATCGCCCGTCGTCGCTTTGATGCCCGCCAAGCACGCGTCGAACGCGAGAAAGCCGAGAAAGAAGCCAAGCGTCAGCAGAAAAAAGCGGCGCTCGACATGGCGAACGCCCGTGAGCGCGGAGAGGCCCAAGCGCAGTCCGCCATGCAACGCGCAGAAGCGCGGCGCGATGCCGCTATGCAGGAAGCAGGCAAGCGCTGGGGCGCGCAGCCGCCCACCGCCCCGGAAAGCTCCGCGCCAGATAAAACAGCGAGCGCCGAGCCAGATAAAAACGAACCGGCGCAGAAGAACGACTGACCGGTAATAAACGAACCCCCGGACGCCAGTGACCGAAAACCGGGCATGCGCCTGGCCAACCTGATACAACTCGATATGCCGTTAAACACAGCGACTTCGCCTCACGCCAAAGCCCCCATCACGGTCAGCACCGTGATGCTCCAGGTAGCCCTCGCGCTCATTCCAGGCCTCATCGCCTATGTATGGTTCTTCGGCTGGGGCGTGGTGATCAATATCTTCATCGCCGTCGTCACCGCGCTAATCGCTGAAGGCGTGATGCTGCGCATACGCCGCCAGCCAGTGGGGATGTATCTCGCGGATCTCAGCGCCGTGGTCACCGCACTGCTACTCGCTCTCGCCCTACCCCCGACCTTGCCCTGGGAAATCACCGTCACCGGCACGCTGTTCGCCATCGTCATCGCCAAGCAGCTTTATGGCGGTCTCGGCTACAACCCCTTCAATCCGGCGATGGTCGGCTATGTGGTGCTGTTGATCTCTTTCCCGCGCGAGATGACTGTCTGGGTGCCGGTGGTATCGATGAGCGAATATCCGCTCAACTTTCTCGAATATGCCAGCATGATTTTCACTGGCAAACTACCGGCGGGAATCTCAATCGATGCGATCACGGAAGCAACCCCGCTTGACTCCCTGCGCATTCACTTGGGCCTTGGCAGCTCAGTGGCAGACATCCGCGCCACCTTTGGCATCGATGAAGAAACCAGCCGTTTGCTGAGCGTGGTGCCGATCTTCGGCATGTTTGGCGGCAAGGGCTGGGAATGGGTGAACGCTGGCTTCCTCATCGGTGGCCTGTGGCTGATCTACAAACGCATCATCAGCTGGCATATCCCGGTGGCGGTGCTCGGCGCGCTGATGGCGATATCGCTGGTGTTTTATCTGTTTGAGCCCGCGCGTTATGCCTCGCCGATGTTCCATCTGTTCAGCGGCGCGGCCATGCTCGGCGCGTTCTTCATCGCCACTGATCCAGTCACCGCCGCAGCCAGCCCGAGCGGCCGCTTGCTCTACGGTGCGGGCATCGGCATTCTGCTCTACGTCATTCGCACCTGGGGTGGTTACCCTGATGCTGTCGCCTTCGCGGTATTGATGATGAACATGGTGGTCCCGCTGATCGACGATCACTTCAAACCGCGCGTATTCGGGCACTGAAGCCATGCAACCCACGCTGCGCCACATCGTTGTCACCGCTGCGCTACTCACGCTGTTTTCCGTCGTCGGCACCTGGAGCATCGCGCTGCTCGATGACAACACCCACGACATCATCGCCGAGAACAAGCGCAAGGAGCTGCTGCGCACGCTGAGTGAACTGGTCCCCGCCTCGCTCTACGACAACGACCCGGTGGAATCAGCGATCATGGTGCGCGATCGCCCGCTGCTCGGCAGTTACCATGACGTGGCGGTATATCGCGCAACGCGCGACGATAAACCGGTTGCAATCATGATGACCCCGATCGCGCCCGACGGTTACAGCGGCAACATCGGCCTGCTGGTCGCCATCGATACCCAGACTGACTCCCTGCTCGGCGTGCGGGTACTGTGGCATAAGGAAACCCCCGGCCTTGGCGACTGGATCGAAACCGAGAAATCTGACTGGGTGCTGAACTTCACCGGTCGCTCGCTCGGCAATCCCGATGAACTCGGCTGGCATGTGCGAAAAGATGGCGGTATCTTCGACCAAGTCACCGGCGCCACCATTACGCCACGGGCGATAGTCAAAGCGGTCTACAACACCCTGAGGTACTATCAGCAGCATAAAGCCGAGCTGCTCGATATGGCGCCAGAATCCAGTAATGATGAGTCTGCAGCGGTCGACGATACCGCAGCAGTCGATCCCAAGGATTCCGGCGAATCCAACGCAACAGAGGAATAAGGCATGAGTCAGGTCAGTTACACCGCGCTTACGCGCGAAGGATTGTGGACCAACAATCCAGCGCTGGTACAGGTGCTCGGCCTATGCCCGCTGATGGCCGTCACCAACACCGCCGTCAGCGGTTTGGGCCTGGGCCTTGCGACCGCCACCGTGATCATGCTCACCAACGGTATCATCTCAGCGATACGCAGCCATACCCGCCCCGAAATCCGCGTGCCCGCGTTCATGATGGTGATTGCCTGCGTGGTTACCGGCATCGAGCTCGCCATGAACGCGTGGCTGCACGAGCTCTATCAAGTGCTCGGCATCTTCATCGCCCTCATCTCTACCAACTGCACGGTGCTTGCGCGCGGCGAAGCCTTCGCCTCGAAGAATAAAGTGCTGCCCTCGATGTACGACGGCTTCATCATGGGCATGGGCCTGACGCTGGTGCTGATCACGCTCGGCAGCATGCGCGAACTGCTCGGCACGGGCACGCTGTTCGCCAACGCCAATCTGCTGTTCGGCGAAGCCGGACGCGCGCTCACCATCAAGGTAATCGATGACTATCGCGGCTTCCTGGTAGCGATCCTGCCGCCCGGTGGCTTCCTCGGTCTTGGCCTCCTGATCGCGCTCAAGAACGTCATCAACACGCGCCGTCAGCGCAAAGCCCAAGCGGTGAAGACTCCCTCCCCTGCGGCAGTGCCCGAGCTAACACCGGCTTAAAACACAGCAGGCACGCAAAGAGCGGATATGAATGCGGCCAAGCGTCGCGCCATTTTTGCGCGCCTGCACGATCTCGATCCTGAACCCAAAGGCGAGCTCAACTACAACTCGTCGTTTCAGTTGCTGATCGCCGTCATTCTCTCCGCGCAGGCCACCGACAAAAGCGTAAACAAAGCCACCGCGCCGCTCTTCGCTATCGCGCCGGACGCCCTCGCCATGCGCAAGCTCGGTGAAGAAGGTCTCGCGCATTACATCCGCTCGATCGGCCTTTACCGCAGCAAGGCACGCAACGTCATTGCCACCTGCCAGCAATTGATCGAACACTACGACGGCAACGTGCCACGCGACCGCGCAGCGCTCGAAGCACTACCCGGCGTAGGACGCAAGACCGCCAACGTCGTCCTCAACATCGCCTTCGGCGAACCGGTGATCGCCGTCGATACCCACGTCTTTCGCATCTCCAACCGCACCGGCATCGCGCCCGGACGCAATGTGAAAGAAGTGGAAGAACATCTGGCGAAAGTCGTACCGCAAGAATTCATGCTGCACGCGCATCACTGGCTGATTCTGCACGGCCGTTACGTCTGCCTGGCGCGCCGCCCACGCTGCCCTGACTGCGCCATCGCAGATCTCTGCGAATACGAACACAAAACGCCCGTCGCCGAAAACACCGCTGCGGCAACACCCATCGCGCCTATCACCAAAAAACGCGCCACCAGCAACAAAGCAGGCAAACATGCTGTTCGGACAAGATAGAGACAGCATTCGCGCCGTCTTCGTCGATGCCTGGCGCAAGCACCGCGCGCGCTTGCCTATGCAACCGCTTGAACGTTTAGTCGCTGGCGTCGTAGAGCGCCATCCTGAATATCACGCCGCACTTGAGAGTGATGAAGCGCCTCCCGATCGCGAATATCCCCCCGAACGCGGTGAGAGCAATCCTTTCCTGCACATGGGCATGCACATCGCGCTAGAAGAACAGCTCGCCGCCGGCCGCCCCGCCGGATTGACCGAAATCTACCACGCCCTCGCCACTCGCAGCGGCGACGCCCACCAAGCCGAACACCGCATGATCGAATGCCTGGGCGAAGTGCTCTGGCGCGCCCAACGCGAAGGCACCATGCCGGATGAAAGCGCTTATCTCGATTGTTTGCGCGCGCTTGTTCGGCGCTGAACGTTCAGCTTTATTGACCCATCTCTTCGAGCGCGCGTAATTCCACAGCCGTGATGCTCTGGCCTCATTAAAACAGGCAGTAGTGCGAGGACGCTGTCGGCGGGTGCCTATTCGGGACACGCTTTCGCCGACCATGGCACGCTCGAACGCCGCCATCCCTGGCGGCATACGGTCCCGAATAGGCACCCGCCGACAGCGTCCCTAAAGCGCGTGATACGTTCCAAGCAATTGATCAAATAGCGCGCGCCCTTCCCTCCGCCCCCGACTCGCCCCCATCACAACGTCACCGTGCGACGTCAGCAACAAAAGACGCCAGCCAAAAACTCTCCGCAACCCCGCCCACGCATCACCACACGCGAGGCTGATATCCTGTCTGAATACGATTTCGAAGCGAGTCCAGCCCAGTGCCCAATAGATCACCCAAGCGCAAACGCGCCGCCTCCTCTCACATCCTCATTCGCGGTGCTCGCCAAAATAATCTCAAGAGCATCGATCTCGATCTGCCGCTGAATGAGCTGATCGTCGTCACCGGTGTCAGCGGATCGGGCAAATCTTCACTCGCCTTCGACACGGTGTATGCCGAAGGACAGCGGCGCTACGTCGAAACCTTCTCGCCTTACGCGCGGCAATTCCTCGAACGCATGGACAAACCGCAGGTCGATCGCATCGACGGCGTGCTCCCAGCGATCGCCATCGATCAGGTAAATCCGGTGCGCACCTCGCGCTCGACAGTCGGCACCATGACCGAACTCAACGATCACCTCAAACTGCTCTACGCACGCGGCGCGCATCTTTATTGCGGCAACTGCGGGCGCAGCATACGACGCGACAATCCAGAATCGATCTACGCAGCACTACGTGATACAAGCGGCGACGATGACATCGCCGTGATCACCTTTCAGGTCACGGTCCCAGAGAATTTTGAACGCAGCGAAATCGAAGCCCTGCTCTCACGCCAAGGTTACACGCGCGTACAAGCGCATGAGGATGGTCGTCACCTCGATGTCGTACAGGATCGCGCACGACTGCGCGACGACCATCGCGCGCGTCTCATCGAAGCCTTGGAAACCGCGTTTCGCCAAGGACGAGGCAAGCTCGAAGTGCAGATCGCGAACAAGAGCGGTGAAACTCGCCGCCTGCGCTACTCTGAAGCCCTGCACTGCCCTGACTGCGACATCGCCTATCAGGATCCGATACCCAATCTCTTCTCCTTCAATTCACCCGTAGGCGCATGCCCCACCTGTCGCGGCTTCGGTCGTGCCATCGGCATCGACTATGAGCTGGTGATTCCCGATGGCAGCAAGAGTCTTGCTGAAGGCGCCATCAAACCGTGGCAGACCGCTGCCTACCGCGACTGCCAACGCGATCTCATGCGCTACGCACGCAAACGCGACGTGCCGACCGATGTGCCCTGGCGTGAACTCAGCGAAACGCATCGGCAATGGGTGCTGGAAGGCGAAGGCGATTGGGAAGATGGGGTGTGGTATGGCGCGCGCCGCTTCTTCGACTGGCTCGAAAGCAAAAGCTATAAGATGCACATCCGCGTGTTGCTGTCGCGCTATCGCAGCTACACCTGCTGCCCGACGTGTGATGGTGCGCGACTGCGACCAGAAGCGCTGCTGTGGCGGCTCGGTGATGCGACGCAATCTCATGCTGACGCCAGCACGCTACCTGGACTCAATTTTCATGAGCTCATGCTGCTGCCAATCGCGCGCTGTCGCGACTTCATCGCCGCGCTCACCCTACCCACACCACTTGATCAAGCCGCTGAAGTATTACTCGAAGCCATTCGCGGGCGGCTCGATTATCTGGTCGAAGTCGGGCTTGGCTATCTCACGCTCGATCGTCAATCGCGCACGCTGTCGGGCGGCGAAGTGCAACGCATCAATCTCACCACTGCGCTCGGCACTTCACTAGTGAATACATTATTCGTACTCGATGAACCGAGCATTGGTCTGCACGCGCGTGATGTCGGACGCTTGATCTCGGTGCTGCAACGGCTCAAGCGCTCAGGCAACACTTTGCTAGTGGTCGAACATGATCCGCAGATCATCCGCGCCGCCGATCGCATCGTTGAACTCGGACCAGGCCCGGGCGAAGCCGGTGGCCAATTGGTGTATTTCGGCACGCCCGCGGGTCTTGCGCGTGCGAAAAACTCGCTCACCGCACGTTATCTCTATGGAAAAACGCGCACGGTAACGATCAACGAGTATCCCGTAGATCCCAGCGCACAAACGCTGCGTATCCTTGGCGCGCGCGCCAACAACCTCAAAGATATCGACGTTGAAATTCCGCTTCAGCGCTTGGTCTGTCTCACCGGCGTCAGTGGTTCTGGCAAATCGACTTTACTGCGCGACGTCTGTTATCAGGCATTGCGCAAACTCAAAGGTCTGCCTGCGGATGCGCCCGGCGAATATCGCGCGCTGCTCGGCCATGAATTCATCGACGAAATCATGCTCGTCGATCAAGCGCCGATCGGCAAAACCACGCGCTCGAATCCGGCGAGCTACACCGGCGCACTCGATGAAATCCGCAAGCTCTTTGCCGCTGAGCCTTTGGCGCGTGAGCGCGGCTACACACCAGGCACATTCAGCTTCAATTCCGGTGATGGCCGCTGCCCGGTATGCGGTGGCAATGGTTTTGAACACATTGAAATGCAGTTTCTGAGCGATGTTTATCTGCGCTGCCAGACGTGTAACGGTCAACGTTATCGCCCGGAAATTCTCGAAGTAAAACTGATCCGCAATGGCGCCGCGCGCTCGATGGCCGATGTGCTTGATCTCACTGTCGCGCAAGCGGCTGCCTGGTTCGTGCAAGAACCGAAAGTACTGCGCGCGCTTGAGCCATTGCAGGCGGTGGGGCTCGATTATCTGCGCCTCGGCCAACCGGTGACGACACTCTCTGGCGGTGAAGCGCAGCGCCTCAAACTCGCCGGACATCTTGCTCGCTCAACGGGCGACAGCGCGCACATTCTGTTTCTGCTCGATGAGCCGACAACCGGTTTGCACATGGACGATGTCGCGCGACTGCTGCACGCATTGCGCGGCCTGATCGCTGCCAGGCATTCCGTCGTCGCCATCGAACACAATCTCGATTTCATCGCCGCTGCGGATTGGATCATTGATCTCGGCCCCGAAGGTGGTGATGCCGGCGGCGAGATGGTCTGCGCTGGCACACCTGCTGAGGTCGCCGCGCATCCCAGCAGCTTTACCGGTGCGGCGCTACGTGCAGAAGCCAATCCTGAAGCGATGCTTCCAGCACCAGTCGATGAAGCGACTGCTGATCGGCCACAGGCTTTTCATGAAGACATCCGTATCCTGCACGCGCGCGAGCACAATCTCAAAAACATCGATGTTACCGTACCGCGTGGTCAGTTGACCGCCATCACTGGCGTGTCGGGTAGCGGAAAAAGCACGATCGCTTTCGACATCCTGTTCGCTGAAGGTCAGCGCCGCTATCTCGAATCGCTCAACGCTTATGCGCGCCAGTTCGCGCAACCGGCATCGCGGCCTGATGTCGATGCGGTGCTCGGCATTCCGCCGACCGTTGCCATCGAGCAGCGCAGCAGTCGTGGTGGCCACAAGAGCACGGTTGGCACGCTGACTGAGATTCACCACTTCCTGCGTCTGCTGTTCGTCAGACTTGGCGTGCAGCATTGTCCGGACTGCGATATCGCGATCGAAGCTCAAACAGCGCAGGCGATTCTGGCGCGCGTGCTGCGCGAATATCGCGGCAAACGCATACGGCTGTACGCACCGCTGGTCACTGCACGCAAAGGTTATTACACCGAGCTCGCGCGCTGGTCGGCGGCGCGCGGTTTCAGCGAACTGCGCGTGAACGGCGAACTATTGCCCACCGAACCCTGGCCGCGTCTCGATCGTTTCCGCGAACATGACATCGCGCTGCCAATCGGTGAATTTTTGGTGGAGCCGAAGCACGAAGCCGCACTGCGTAGTGCGCTCGATACCGCACTCACGTATGGCAAAGGTCTAGTGCATGTGGAACGCGTCGGCGCGCGCAGTGCAGCGGGCATGGAACGAATCTTCTCCACGCTGCGCGCCTGCCCGAGTTGTGGTCTCAGCTTCCCTGAACCCGATCCGCGCCTCTTCTCCTATAATTCCCGCCATGGCTGGTGCACCAGCTGTCATGGCACGGGTCTTCGCGGTGTAACGGATGATCTCGGCGAGGAAACGCTGGAGACTGATGAAGCTGCGCACACACAAGTCTGCCCCGCGTGCCATGGACAGCGTCTGCGGCCAGAGGCGCTGGCGGTGCGCTTTCACGGTCGCTCCATCGCCGACTACGCTGCGCTACCCGTGCAGCGCGCTGAAGCGGTCTTCACCAGTCTAAAGCTTCATGGCCGTGAAGCGCAGATCGCGCGCGACATCATCACCGAACTGCGCTCGCGCCTTTCCTTCCTCATGCGCGTCGGCCTGCCCTATCTCGCACTCGATCGCGGCGCGCCTACGCTGTCGGGTGGTGAAGCGCAGCGCATCCGCCTCGCCGCGCAGCTCGGATCCAGTCTGCGCGGTGTGTGTTACATCCTCGATGAACCGACCATCGGCTTGCACCCGCGTGACAACCGCATGCTGCTCGATACGCTCGAAGAACTCGCCGCCCGCGACAACACGCTGGTGGTGGTGGAACACGATGAAGACACCATTCGACGCGCTGAACACATCATCGACATCGGCCCGGGTGCTGGCGTCAATGGCGGACACGTCGTCGCCGAAGGCAATCTGCGCACGCTCATGCACAGCCGCGAATCGCTCACCGGCCGCATGCTCGCGCAGCCGCTGCGTCATCCGTTCATGCCACGCCGACCGGTGAGCAAAGACATGCCAGACAAGCTGACCTTGCATAAAGTTACGCTCAACAATCTGCGCGGCTTTGATCTCGCGCTTCCTCTTGGTCGATTGGTTTGTTTCACTGGTGTTTCGGGCAGTGGCAAGAGCACGTTGCTGCGTCAGGTGCTGCATGAAAATCTCGCGCGCCTGCTCGCCGCGCAGCGCGGACGCAAGAAAAAGATCACGCTCACCGGCTGCGCCAGCATCGATGGCTGGCAAAACATCACGCGTCTGCTCGAAGTCGATCAAACGCCGATCGGTCTCACGCCGCGCTCCTGCCCCGCAACTTACGTTGGCTTCTGGGATGACATCCGGCGTTTGTACGCCGGCACCAGCGAAGCGCGTCTGCGTGGCTATAAACCCGGGAGATTTTCTTTCAACGTCGCTGGTGGACGCTGCGAAGCATGTGAAGGTCAGGGCGTGAAAAAAATCGCCATGAGTTTTCTACCCGATGTGCGCGTCGTGTGCGAGGTCTGCGGTGGTGCGCGTTTTTCCGCTGAGACACTGTCGGTGCATTACCGCGAGCGCAGCATCGGTGATGTGCTAGCGATGAGCGTGGATGAAGCGGTGGAATTCTTCGCGCATCACGAAGCGATTCATCGCGCGCTATGTCTGCTCCAGGATGTTGGCCTTGGCTATCTCACGCTTGGTCAGCCGAGCCCGACGCTGTCGGGTGGTGAGGCACAGCGCATCAAGCTCGTCACCGAACTCGCCCGCGTGCGTCCCGCGCTGCCGGACGGCGGATCAAAACGCGGACGCACCGCGCGCGACAACGTGCTCTACATCCTTGATGAGCCCACCGTCGGCCTACACATGGCGGATGTCGAACGCCTGATCCGCGTACTCCATCGTTTAGTCGATGCCAGCGCGAGCGTGGTTATGATCGAACACAACCTCGACCTCATCGCCGAAGCAGACTGGCTAATCGATCTCGGCCCCGAAGGCGGTGACGGCGGCGGCCGCATCGTCGCCCAAGGCACGCCAGAGAAAGTCGCTACCGCCAAGCGCTCGCACACCGGCGAGGCGCTGCAGGAGTTTTTGAGCGAGCGACGGGTAAAGGAATAAAGAGATTCATATACAATGACTACAATTAGCTTAATTCCGCCTATTAAAAAGGATTAATCTCTATAAAGGCGGAAATCTGCTAATTAAATACAAATATTATAATTGGCAGATTTCCGCCTTGTGTTAGAATAAGCCCTCCTATTAAGCAGAATTCAGCCAATTATGACAATCACATTCAACACACCCCAGGAGCTCTTAGGAGAGCTTGGCGAACGCATCAACCGACTGCGGATCGGCAAAGCACTCACCCAGGCGGAGCTGGCGAGCCGTGCCGGCGTATCACCACGGGCGCTCGGTGATCTCGAGCGCGGCAAGGGCTCGTCCCTGATCACCTACGTCAGCGTGCTCAAAGCGCTCGGCGCCCTTTCCTCCCTCGACACGCTAGCGCCTGCGCCGACGATCAGTCCCATGGCATTGCTGCGCGCCAGGCAGGCCGCGCCCAAGCGAGCACCTAGAAAACCATCTTTGGGGAAACGCTGATGCCTGCGCTGCAAGCGCTCGCCATTGAAGTCCGCATCTGGAATCAGCGCGTCGGCGCCGTCGCTGCCGATCCGAGCTATGCTTCCTATGCGTTTGAATACGATCCAGCCTGGGCGCAACGCGGCGTCCAATTGGCACCACTAATGATGCCCACCGTCGGTGCTGGCATTTTCACGTTTCCTACGCTAGACCAGGAAGCGTATCGCGGATTGCCTGGCATGTTGGCCGACGCCTTGCCCGATGACTTCGGCAATCAGTTGATCGATGCGTGGATGGCGAGACACGGCGTCAGCAAGCAAGCCGTCACCACGCTGGATCGCCTCGCCTACATGGGCAAACGCGGCATGGGCGCGATCGAATTCCGGCCAGCGCGCGGTTCGGGCAAGGAATCCAAAAAACCGCTGGCGATGAAAAATCTGGTGGAAGAAGCGCGCCGAGCTATCCACGCTGATCTCAGTGATGATGACGCCGCGCAAGCAGCACTCGCCAACATCATCCGCGTTGGCACTTCCGCAGGTGGCGCGCGCGCCAAAGCCGTCATCGTCTGGAATCCGCGCAGCAATGAAATCAGAAGTGGCCAGTTCGACGTCGATCCAGGCTTTGAACACTGGCTGCTGAAATTCGACGGTGTCAGCAAAGATCTTGAACTCGGCTCGAGCCAGGACTACGGGCGCATCGAATATGCCTATCACCTGATGGCGAAAGCCGCAGGCATCCACATGAGTCCTTGCCGACTTTTGCAGGAGAACGGTCGCCAGCACTTCATGACCAAGCGCTTTGATCGCGAGGAAAACCAGAAAGTGCATGTGCAGACCTTGTGCGCTCTGCAGCACCTCAGTTACAGGCAGCGCGGCACCCACGCCTACGAGCAATTATTCATGGTTGCCGTGCAGCTCGGACTTACGCCCCAAGATCTGACCCAGCTCTTCACCAGAATGGTGTTCAACGTCATGGCGAGAAACCATGACGACCACACCAAAAATCACGCCTTCATGCTGCGCGAAGGCGGCGCGTGGGAACTGACTCCGGCTTACGATCTAACGTTTGCCTATAACCCGCAAGGCGAATGGACCTGGCAGCATCTGATGAGCGTCAACGGCAAATTCGATGCGATCACGAAAGAGGATCTGTTGAACGTAGCCGCGCGATTTTCTGTTCCCGGCGCGGACAAAGCGATAGCGCAGGTACGCGATGCACTACAAGAGTGGCCGGCTTTCGCCACTGAAGCAGAGGTGCAGAGCAGCGAAATCGCACGAATCGGGGAACTGCAACTTGTGGCGCTTTGATGAAACTGCGGGCGCCACCCTCAGCATCGGACTCCCCAAATCATCTAGCCAGCGTCGAGTGCAGTGCAAAGAGTGTGATCACGCCTTCGCCTTTCGGGACACGCTTTTCGCCGTCCTGGCCGCTCGTAGGCCGCCATCCCTGGCAGCCTACGGTCCCAAAAGGCGAAGGCGTGATCACACTCCGAGATGACAGCGATAACTTCGAGGCGAATGTTTCCCCGTATGCGCCGCCTTCAGATCAATCATCCCTCCGACAACCAACTGTCTGAAAGGCGGTTCCGGGTCCACCCAATCACCAACCGTGATGTACAGAGAAGAGACCAGCTAACGTTGATCTCGCCGCCGAGCCGCGGCGATAGCAGAGAAACTATTTCAAGTAACGCGCCGCATCACCAGCACGCTGACGATCAGCAGCAACACTGTCGGAGAGATGCCCACCAATGCGGGGTTCAAACCATAGGCCAGGCCCGCGTAGGAAACCGCCTGATTGACGAGATAGAAAGTGAGCCCGACCATCACGCCAGTCAGCAAACGCTGGCCGATACCGACCGAACGCAGTGAGCCAAACACGAACGGCAACGCGGCGAACACCATCGCCGCCGTGGCGAAAGGCATCATCAGCTTGTTCCACAGCTCGCGCTCATAGCGCGCGGTGTCGAGCCCGTTATCACGCAGATAATCGATATAGCGGAACAAACCACTCATCGACATGTTCCCCGGTTTGACGGCAAGGACATCGAGTACGCTGGGATCAAGACGCGATCGCCACTCTTCGTTTGGCACGGTTTCAGCGGTGACAAGAGTCTCTGAGATTGTATTGTGCATCACTTTGTTGAGCAGCCAATGGTCGCCCTGATAAGTAGCGCTGCGCGCCGTCGAAATCCGCGTCAGCGCGCCTTTGCCATCGAAGTTATAAATCATGATGCCGGCTAGCTCGCCATCATCCGAAACTGCCCGCACGCTGACGAAGCTGTCGCCATCACGGGTCCAGAATCCGGCCTGAGTACGCAGCGCGCCTGCGCCAGCAAGCGCGGTGGCGCGGGTATTGGCGGCATACTCCTCGGCGGCATCCACCACCCATTCACCGAGCCACACCGTAAACACCACTAGCAGCAGACCGGCTTTCACCGCAGCCCAGCCGATGCGCGCCAGCGACACACCGGTAGAACGCATCGCCACCAGTTCATTGTTGCTAGCGAGCAGACCTAGCCCCACCAGACTGCCGAGCAACGCCGCGAGCGGCATCAGTTCATAGGCGAGTCGCGGCGCGCTGAACAGCGCGTATTTCAGCGCCATCCATGCCGTATAGTCACCCTGCCCGATACGATCGAGCTCGCTGATGAATTCGATGAACACAAACAGCGAGAGCAGCACGCAGAGCACCAGCAGCGCACCGCCAATCACCATTTTGCCGATGAGCGTATCAAGTATTCTCATCGCGCCCCCACCAGCGCGCGCATGCGTGACAGCGTCCAGGTAAGGCCATGCTGATACGCAAATAGCAGCCATGCTCCGAGCAGCATCAGTGCATGCACCCACCACATGCCGATGAGCGGTGACACCGTGCCCTTCGCCACCCAGGCGTTCGCAATACCCATGAGGTTGTTGTAGAGCAGATAGACCAGCACCGCGACGAACAGCTTGGCATATTTGCCTTGGCGCGGGTTGGTGCGGCTAAGCGGCACTGCAAGCAAGGCCAGCACCAGCACCGACAGCGGCATCGACAGCCGCCACTGCAGCTCGGCAATGTCGGCGGGCTTGCCGCGGGCGATCAGAACCGAGGTCGGCATCGCTCCCTGCTTACGCGTGCTCGGCCTAACATCAGGTTGTTTCAAGAGCACACTGTGCTCGCGAAACGCCACAATACGAAAATCACGCGCCCCGGGAACGCCTTCGTAACGATGGCCATTCTCGAAGACCAGGCGCTGCGCGCCATCGGCTTCTGAACGGATATAACCGCGCTCGGCCGACAGCACGAGTTCCTCATTGCCATTACGAAGCTGACGCCCGAATACTTCGTACATGATCTGCCCATCGGGCGAGAGGCTACGAAAATAAAATACGGCGCGCGCACCGCTAAAGCGCGTGAAGCGTCCAGGCGTAGCACTTGCGACGAGCGCATTGGCCTGCTGCGTATCACGGATCTGATAACTGCGCTCTTCAGCCCAAGGCGCAGGCTGAAAAGCGATCCACCCCACCAGCACCGCCACCAGCGTCGCGATGATCATTACCGGCCGGTAGATGCGTGCAACCGATACGCCATTGGCATAAAGCGCGGTCATCTCGCTGTCTTTATACATCCGGCTGAATGTCAGCAATACCGCCATAAAAAAACCGATAGGCAGCAGAATCACCATCACCCCAAGTGTCTTCAGCCCAAGCACGACGAACAGGGAGCTCGCATCAACCAAACCATTGCTGATCTCCGCCAGAAAGCGGATGAAACGATTGCTGATAAAAACGATGAGCAGCACTGACAGCACTGCCGCCAGGGTGTACAGAATTTCGCGCGCGATATAACGATCGAGAGTCAGCACTGGCATCTCCACAGTCGCGACGACGAGAGCGTCTTTGAGGTACACTCGTGCAGCAAAATTACTGCGCTGTCGCCATGGCCTGAGGCGCGAGCCGCCCTGCGGCCAGGCAGCGCAATCCCTGACCCCTCATTCTGATGTGGAGCCAATATGGAATTCACCGTCAAGAACGCCCCGATCGCCAAACAAAGCACCGCTTGTATCGTGGTCGGCGTATTCGACTCGCACCGGCTGAGCGAATCCGCCGCCGAGCTGGACCGAATTTCACGCGGCTACATTGTAAACGTTTTGAAGCGTGGAGATATGAAAGCCGGCGCCGGCCAGGTGCAATGGCTGCATGATGTTCCGCGCACTGCGTGCGAGCGCGTATTGCTGGTGAGTTGCGGCAAGAAAGGCGAACTCAACGACGCCACCTATCGTAAGATCGTGCGCGCCATGGCCGGCGCGCTGCGCGATGCCGCCATCAAAGAAGCGCTGTGCTGTCTGCCTGAGCTCGAGGTGAAAGATCGTGACCTCGCCTGGAAAGTGCGCGAGACGGTGACCATCACCGAAGATGTGCTCTATCGTTTCGAGCACACTGTAAGCAAAGATACCAATGCGCGCGCGCGCCTCGCTCGCTTGCATATCAATGTCGCAAGCAGTGATGAGCTCGCCGCCGCGCGCGCCGAGGTCAAAGTCGGTAAAGCGATCGCCGCTGGCGTTAAGCTCACCAAAGAGCTCGGCAACCTGCCGCCCAACATCTGCACCCCGAGCTATCTTGCCGAGGAAGCGGGCCGCATCGCCGCGGATGATCCGCGCATGAAGCTCACCGTGCTCGAAGAAAAAGATATCGCGAAGCTCAAAATGGGCGCGCTGCTCGCAGTGGCGCGTGGCAGCCGTCAGCCGCCGCGTTTCATTGTGCTGAGTTACAACGGTGGCGCAAAGAACGACAAGCCCATCGTGCTGGTCGGCAAGGGCATCACGTTTGATTCCGGCGGCATCTCGATCAAGCCAGCCGCCGCGATGGATGAAATGAAGTACGACATGTGCGGTGCGGCCTCAGTACTCGGCGCGCTCGCAGCTATCGCCGCGCTGGAATTGCCGATCAATGTCACCGGCGTCATTCCAAGCTGCGAAAATCTGCCTGATGGCAACGCCACCAAGCCGGGCGATGTGGTGACTTCGATGTCGGGGCAGACCATCGAGATTCTCAACACCGATGCTGAAGGTCGACTCATCCTCTGTGATGCACTCACCTGGTGTGAACGGCTGGAGCCAGCCGCGGTGGTAGACATCGCAACATTGACCGGCGCGTGCGTGATCGCGCTTGGCAAGCACGCTGCCGGCCTGCTCGGCAACGATGCTGACCTCGTCAATGAACTCCTCACCGCCGGCCGCGAAACCGGCGATCGCGCTTGGGAGCTGCCGCTGTGGGATGACTACCAGGACCAGCTCAAAACCAACTTCGCCGACATGGCGAACGTCGGTGGCCGCGAAGGCGGCACCATCACTGCGGCCTGTTTCCTCGCACGCTTCACCAAGAAGTATCCTTGGGCTCACCTTGACATCGCAGGCGTTGCCTGGCGCAGTGGTAGCGACAAAGGCGCGACCGGTCGCCCCGTGCCGCTGCTGGTGGAATTCCTGATGAAACGGGCACAGGAAAGCGCGCAAGCCTAGCACGCGCCGATGCGGATAGATTTTTATATCCTCGCGGACGCAAGCTTAGGCACGCGCGAGCAGTTCGCCTGTCGCATCGTCGAGAAGGCATATCGCATGGGGCATCGCGTATATCTGTTCACCGATTCCGAAGCACATGCCGCGCGCATTGATGGACTGCTGTGGACTTTCCGCGATGGCAGCTTCGTGCCGCATGCGCGCTTAGCCGAGCGTATCGAGCCCGCGCCGCCGGTGCTGATCGGCAACGACAGCGGTGACGGTGCACCAGATGCCGACATCATCATCAACCTCACCACCACGGCGCCAGCTTGTTTCCAGCGTTATGAGCGCGTCGCCGAAATCGTCGATGCCAGCGACGACGGCCGGCGCTCCGGCCGCGAGCGCTTCCGCTATTACCGTGAACAAGGCATCGAACCGCAATCTCACCCGATCGACGCCAACCGCTCTGCCGATTGAAAAGTCGGCCCCCGCCCTCTCGTCATTGCGAGAGGCGCCAGACAGTTATTAGCCCTACGGCCATCCAGACCATCCCTTGGACTCCTTCGACTTTGCTCGCAATGACGGTCGGTGTCTCGCCTGACGAGACCCGCTCTTCGCCATCCTGGCCGCTCGAACGCCGCCCTCCCTGGTGGCGTACGGTCTCGTCAGGCGAGACCCCCGACAGCGATCTCTAGCTACTCTGCATGTGTTGGGCTGAACACAATCTATGACTCGGTTTCGCAGAGCCCTCAATGACGGAGGTTTTTCTAAAGGTTCCTTAGCGCATGCCTACCGCCTGCACAGTGCAGGCCCGTGAGCTGCAAGTCGGCTACAATATGGACCCCAACGAACACAGCCCCCGTGCCCCCATGGACAAGACCTACGAGCCGCACAACATAGAAAAACGCTGGTACGAAACCTGGGAGGAGCGTGGTCATTTCCGCCCTTCCGGCAGCGGCGCACCCTACGCCATCATGATCCCGCCGCCGAATGTCACCGGCACACTGCACATGGGACACGCGTTTCAGGACACGTTGATGGATGCGCTCATCCGCTTCCATCGTATGTGTGGCGACAACACGCTGTGGCAGGCAGGCACCGATCACGCCGGCATCGCGACGCAAATGGTGGTCGATCGCCAGCTCGCCGCACGCGGCACCTCACGCGCAGCGCTCGGTCGCGACGCCTTTCTCGCTGAAGTGTGGAAATGGAAAGACGAATCCGGCAACGCCATCACTCAACAGCTACGCCGTCTCGGCGCTTCGCTCGACTGGTCACGCGAACGCTTCACCATGGACGAAGACTTGTCGCAGGCAGTGCGCGAAGTCTTCGTGCGTCTGCATGAAGAAGGATTGATCTATCGCGGCAAGCGCCTCGTCAATTGGGATCCGGTGCTGCACACAGCGCTATCGGATCTGGAAGTGATCTCCACCGAAGAAGATGGCTCAATGTGGCACATCCGCTATCCGCTGAGCGACGGCTCGGGACATGTGGTGGTCGCAACCACGCGTCCGGAAACACTGCTCGGCGATGCTGCGGTTGCGGTGCATTCGGGCGATGCGCGCTACGAAAAATTCATCGGCCTGCAACTCGATCTGCCACTCACCGGTCGGCGCATTCCAATCATCGCAGATGATTACGTCGATCCGGAATTCGGCAGCGGCTGCGTGAAGATCACGCCTGCACATGACTTCAACGACTATGGTGTGTGGCAACGTCATCGCGATGAAAGCGAGATCACCGCGCTGCCCCATGGCGGTCTCATCAATATCTTCACGCCCGATGCACATCTCGTCGATGACGCGCTCATCCCCGTGCACTTGCACGGCCTTGATCGCTTCGAAGCGCGCAAGCGCATCGTTGCTGAACTCGAACAGCAAGGCCTGCTAGAGAAAGTGCAGCCACACAAACTGATGGCACCGCGTGGCGATCGTTCTCAGGCAATCGTCGAGCCTTATCTCACCGATCAGTGGTACGTGCGCGTTGCACCGCTCGCCGGCCCCGCGATTGAAGCGGTTGAAACTGGCGCCGTGCGTTTCATCCCGGAAAACTGGAGCAAAACCTACTTCGAGTGGATGCGCAACATCGAAGACTGGTGCATCAGTCGCCAGCTGTGGTGGGGACATCGCATCCCGGCTTGGTACGACGAACAGGGCAACGTCTACGTCGGTCGCAGCGAAGAAGAAATTCGCGCCAAGCACAGCATCGCTGCAAGCACGCCACTGCATCAGGATGAAGACGTACTCGACACCTGGTTCTCATCCGCGCTGTGGCCGTTCTCGACGCAGGGTTGGCCCGAGCAGACGAGCGAACTCAAAGCCTTTTATCCCGGCAGCGTGCTCGTCACCGGCTTTGACATCATTTTCTTCTGGGTTGCCCGCATGATCATGATGGGGCTGAAATTCACTGGTGAAGTGCCGTTTCGCGAAGTCTACATCCACGGCCTCGTGCGCGATGCGCAGGGGCAGAAGATGTCAAAATCTAAGGGTAATGTACTCGATCCGCTCGACCTCATCGATGGCATCGATCTTGATGCGCTGGTAGCAAAACGCACGCGCGGTTTGATGCAGCCGCAGATGGCAAAACAGATCGAAGCATCGACGCGCAAGGAATATCCCGACGGCATTCCTGCTTTCGGTACCGATGCGCTGCGCTTCACCTTCGCCGCGCTCGCCTCCACTGGTCGCGACATCAAGTTTGATCTCAACCGTATCCAGGGCTATCGCAATTTCTGCAATAAATTGTGGAATGCGGCGCGCTATGTGTTGATGAACACCGAAGGCAAGGACACTGGTCTCGATGCCAATCAGCCGATCGAACTTGGCATCGCTGAGCGCTGGATACGCTCACGCCTGCAGACCCTCGTCGCCGAAGCGCGCGAAAATATCGCGCGCTATCGCTTCGATCTGACGGCGCAAGCGATCTACGAATTCGTGTGGAACGAGTACTGCGATTGGTATCTTGAGCTCTCAAAGCCCGTGCTCACCGGTGCTGATGTCAGCCCCGCTTTGCAGCGCGGCACGAGGCGCACGCTGGTGGAAGTACTGGAGACTGTGCTACGACTCGCGCATCCGCTGATGCCGTTCATCACTGAAGAGATCTGGCAGCGTATCGCACCGCTCGCTGGTCGCAGTGGCGATACGATCATGCTCCAGCCTTATCCAGAGGAAAATCGCAGCCTGCTCGATGAGAATGCGGTGAGTGAAGCAGCCTGGATCATGGAATTCGTCATGGGCATACGCCGCATCCGCAGCGGCATGGATGTGCCACCATCAAAAGCGCTGCCTGTGCTGCTTCAGAATGGCGGTAGCGAAGATCACAAGCGCGTCACCGAGCACGCGACGCTACTACTGCGGCTCGCGCGCCTCGATGGCATCCGCTGGCTCGATAGCACTGAACAAGCGCCAGAATCCGCCACTGCGCTTCTTGGCGATATGAAATTGATGATTCCGCTCGCCGGCCTCATCGACAAAGACGCCGAGCTTGCGCGACTTGCCAAAGAGCTCGGCAAACTGGCAAACGACATCGAACGCAGTGAAACGCGGCTCGCCAACAGTAGCTACGTCGACAAAGCCCCCGCGCACGTGGTTGAGAAAGAACGCGAACGACTCGCCGACATGCGCGCTTCACATCGCACGCTCGAAGAGCAACTGGCGAAAATCAAGGCTTTGTAATTTCAAGGCCTACAGCATCAGCACGCCGGACGGATCAAACCCGTCCGGCTGCGTCCTATTCGTACCACCCCGCACAGAGGAACAGCACATGCAACCGCTCAGCAAAGAAGCGCTCGCTCAGCTCTTCACGGAAGCCCGCTCTCACCATGCATGGCTGAACCAACCGGTTTCTGGCGAAACCCTACATACCCTCTACGACATCACCAAGTGGGGCCCAACCAGCATGAATGGCGCGCCAATGCGCATCGTGTTCGTGACTTCTCATGCCGAGAAAGAAAAACTCTATCCCACGCTTCGAGGCTCTAATGCTGAGCAGGTGAAGCATGCGCCAGTCACGGCGATCATTGCTCATGACGAAGCCTTCTACGAAGCTTTGCCGCGGCTTTTCCCGAGCTATGATGCAAGGTCGCTATTCACCACCGACAAAGCGCTCGCGGATATTACTGCTTTCAGAAATGGCACGCTGCAAGGCGCTTATCTGATGATCGCCGCCCGTGCCCTCGGCCTCGACATTGGCCCGATCTCCGGCTTTGACAACGCGCACGTCGATGAGATCTTCTTCAAGGGCACAACGTGGAAATCGAATTTCCTGTGCAATCTCGGCTATGGCAACGCATCGAAGCTGTATCCACGCGGACCGCGCCTCGGCTTTGAGGAAGTGTGCAAGATCATCTGAGCAGCGCGCAGGCGAATGGCTAAGGAAGCGCTGAAAAACCTCCGTCATTGCGACGGCGAAGCCGAAGCAATCCACATAACAGCCTGGATTGCCACGAGGCTAAAACCCCTCGCAATGACGAAAATCAGGTTTTTTCAGGCCTCCCCTAACGCAGGGGATTGAACGTTGCGTCGCGAACCATGCTGCTGCAGCAGCTCATTGTGCGGCTTTACGCTATGGCTCTGATGATGCGCTCGTTGAGCGCGGCGACAAGTGGCGCATCTGCGTCCGTTGGCTTGGGGTGTTCATGGTAATAGCCCTGGAACTCACTGCATCCTTCTGCGCGCACACCCTCGAGGTGCTCACTGGTTTCAACGCCCTCGGCGACAGTGGTGACACCAAGCCGTTTGCCAAGATCCGCCACCGCTCTGACCACCGCCGCACACTCGGGCTGCTCAACGGCATCTCTCACAAACGAACCGTCGATCTTGATCTTGTCGAACGGAAAAACGCGCAAATAGGTCAGCGAGGAATAACCCGTAC
>JAITWN010000165.1 GCA_031285245.1 Chromatiales bacterium
CAAAGATATGGCGGGTAGTTGGACCACCGGGGGTATGAAAAACGGTATCTCGGTGTTCTTCGACAGTATCCGCGACGCCATGCAGATTGTTTCGCGCCAGTCTGATGAAACCTTCAAGCTGGTACAGTCGATTTATAAGCGCTTTCACGATGATTACGGACTGCGCGTCACGCCACCGCGTATGTTTCCGGCGAAGAAGTTCAGTGAAGAGCTCGATTTGCTTTATCTGAAGGCTGAAGAATTCCGCAACAGCCCAAGCACAACCATGACGGAACAGAGCTTCGTGGTGAAAAAATTCTTCATTTCACTGGTAAGCCATGCCCGTAATATCTTCATCCAGGCGAACAAGGAAGCCGATGCTTGGCTGAAGGAACTGGTCAACCCATTGGTCGGCCAGATTCAGGAAATGCTCAGCAGCACCGAACGGCACATGAAGACCCTGAGCAAAATAAGGGAGTCCAAGGACAATCTGGAAGCTCAGCTCAATGAGCTCCTAACTATCAGAGATACCGTGACCCAGCAGACCGCCAGCCTGCAGCAGATTCGATGGGCGCTGGAAAAGTGCACACCACCGTCCCAGCAGTCCTCAAACTAAAGACTTAAGCCGCCCGTTAGCCTTTGTTTCTTTGGAATTCTTTCACCCTAAGGCCAAGCGCCGCGCCCGACACCGGCGGCTTGCGCCTGCTGGGTTGATCCATTACACTAGTCCGCAATTCTTTTGATTGATCGCAGTTTAGAAACTAGAGGGAGGGCTCGTTTCATGTTCCCAGGTCTTTTGGTACCGATTGTTATCTTCTTTGGCCTAGCTGTTTTTCTGTCGAGCTCTATCGCTGGGCGCGCACTGCAGAACGTCAAGAAGAAGTCTTAAAATACCGCTTGCGTCAGAAAAACCCGGCCTCTGAATGCCGGGTTTTTTTTGGCGTTTTTCCGATTACTCTTCCCCACTCTCGCTCATGTTGTGGTCATGCCTCAGGAAACTCCCGCACAGGATCTGCGTAAACTCATCAAGTTCCTGATCGCCTCGGCGTTCTACTTTTTTGTTGGAACTGTCCATGGCGTCGCTCAGGTTATTCCTTCAGTGCGTATCTGGCTCGATTCGATTGGCAGCCCCTACGGCGGCCCCGGTCACATGATCGATCCCTTAGCCCACGCCCATATCAACGTCGTCGGTGGTGTCGTGCTCTTGTGCATGGCAGTCACTTATTACATGCTCACCACGCTGTCGAGGCGACCGATCTGGTCCATGCGGCTGGTCGATCATTCCTTCTGGTGGACCGCGCTCGGCGTTGCCGGCTTCTATTCCACGCTGATGACCTTCGGCATTGTCGAAGGCAATATGCTGCTGCGTGGTGAAACCGAGGCTATCTATAAATTACACCGCTTCTACGGCCCCTTCATCGCTATCATCTCGACCGGGATGGGCGTGGGTTTTTGGCTGTTTTTTGCCAATATTTTCATGACAGCTAAATCCATTTACTCTACCCCCTCGTCCAAAACCGCATGATACTCGAGTGCGGATGCCCGTCGACTTATCCAGACTGGCACCAGCAAGATGTTGATCTGGGCGGACGCTGCATACACCAGGTTTCGGTTCCTATGCTGCTGCATATGCCGATTGGCTACGATGCACAGCTACGCCGGCAACAGGACAATATCGATCGGCTTGGACTTGAGGAGACCTGGCCCGGTCTAGCGCTGGTCCGGACCGGCATGCTGCGCGGCAATATCACCCGACTGCTGGAAAACACGGAATCGCCCTCCCATCACGTTTCCTGGCTGCCGCGCCCTTATCAGGTCTACGCTCATTTGCATCATGGTGGGCTTGGCAGCGTACGCCCTGCACTGCGCGATATGCAGGCTCGGCTGCTCGATACCGGACGCATGCCTGGAGAATTACTGTTGGGACACTTGACCTGCACACGATGTGCAGATCAGCGCGGTGGGGAAAAGATACTTCTGCTCAGGCAGTGGCGCGAAAGCGCCGTATTACGCAAACGCAGAGAAAAAACAACCGGCGCTAGCGTGAAACGCTGACCGGAAACTCCAGCACTCGCTCTTCAAGCCGATCACGCAGATACACATAGAGCGTCTGATCGCCAGAATCCAGCCGTACTGCCCGCCGATATACACCGATGTTGCCATCCTGAATCGCTTGCTGCCAGGGCGCATCGGGCTTGCTACGCAGAGACACCACCAAATCTTTGGCCGGTAAGTGATCTGAATTAGTGGCCACGATCATGAATTCATTCATTCCTTGTCGCAGAGGAATCGGGCGAAATTCGATCGTGATATTGATATCACCCCATTGCTGAGACGGCAATCTCGACTGATCTCCATCATTACCGCAAGCAAGCAACATCAGCATCACCAGCATGACGACGAAAATCCTCATGCTGGATCTCTCGCATCCGCAGCATTGTGCTGGAGATAATCTAGGATCATGCGTAACTGCTCGGGCGGAATCGGCCCAATGCGGGTCGCAATCCTGCGTTGTTGCATACGCGAAACGATCGCTGGCCACTCCGACGCAACGCGGCTACCCGACTGAGGCGCCGCGTGGCAACCACCACAATAATAGAGATACGCCTTCTGTGGCTCATGCGGCGCATAATTTTCCTGCGCCGACGGAGGAGGTCCTTCAGAGGTACATGCCGCGAGCATCAGCGCACCAACAATTCCGACAACCGCTCTAGCCTGCATCATGGTTTGCCAGAAGCATCCTGCTTCGATTCGCTGCTCTCATCGCTTCTAGACTGCTTGTCGCTATCGAGTCTGCCCGCGATGTTGCTACCGTAGAACTGAACCATAAAATAAACAAAAGCACCGAAAACCAAGATATACGCGATCGCGGCACCAAAACCCCAATTGACCCACTCGCGCTCATATCCCGGGCGATCGCCCCAGAACGGAAAACTCAGACCTATCGCCACCAGAAACACCATGACGATAATCGCGATGAACCAGACTGGGACATTGCGCTGCGACTCAGGGATTCGGTCTACCAGCTCCCAATCCTCAAGACCGCGCTTGGCGAGGCGCTCTTCATCCGAAGCATAACCAAAGTGATCATCCGGCTGCGCGCCCCACTCACTGTGCACCGGATCCAGATTGGGAGCGGGCTTCCCGCTTTCATCCTGAGATTGTTTCTCTTCGTCGCTCATGCGCCTCCCTCAACCAGATGATGGACGCGGAAACTACGACGCTCGCCATCTGGCGCGTTGAGATAAACCAAGAAAGGATGTAGCCCAGGCGCAAGACCAGCATTGATACGCAGATGGATATCCTTGCGACCGGCGCTCAAAAATTCGGCGTGATCCGCCTCTAACTGATAAGAACCCTCAGGCAGACCTTCGACGCTGACACTAATATCAACTGGCTGATAGAGCTTGCTCGCGATATTGATGCGGTAATCCCACTCGGCAGCATGCGCAGTCTCCGCGCGGTAAACCGTGTGTCGATAGGCATCATAAGACCACAAGCCCCAAGTGAACAACGCCACGCCAAACGCTGTCAGCATCGCTGCCCAAGGCGCACGCAACATCACCGAACCAACGTTGCCGCGTCGAGACGTCTGCGCGCCACTCTGCTCTCCGAACCCGAAACGCAGAAGACTATTGCCGGTCTTGCGCGCGCCGCGCACGGTGCTGCACGCAGTAATGCATTCACCACAGTTGATGCAGGCGTCATAAACCACCGTCTGCCGCGGATCAATGCCGATGAAGCAGGAGGTTTCGCAGAAATTACAACGCGCGCATTCATCCTGGTGGCTATTGTCATAGGCGATACGCAAGGTCTCACGTGTCTTAAAAGAATGCTGCCAAACACGATAGACACACATGAATCTGCACCAGAAGTGGCGCACAAACGCGATGTTGACGAACAGTATCAACACGAAGATGGTGTATATCCAATGCAGAGAGCCCGCGAGACGCTCATCGTGTTGGAACGTTACGAAATGCCACAGTTGTTCTGGAGAATAGAAATAGAACATCGGCACAAACGCCGTCACCATTGCCGCGAGGAGAAAAACGCTACCGAGGATCGTCCAGTTGATCCACTTGTTTTTGCCAGAGGAAACTTTAATCGGCTTGCCATCCAGACTGACCTCCGCGCGCTTACCAAGCAAGCGGTGCGTCATGTGATTAGCCCACTCAGCGAGCGTATTCTGCGGGCAGGACCAACCACAAAATGCTGTACCAACTAGCGAATAAGTCATCACCAGCAGACTGGATAGCGCCAGCCATAAACCAATCACGATGTAGAAATCAGAAAACCAGATCTGCCGATCAAGGACAACGAACGCACCATCCACCGGATCAATACGGAACAATCCGGAAACGGGGATCAGGATCGCAAGCAGAACTGTACCGATTTGGACTGCGCGGCGCCGGCTGTGCAACTTGCGACCAGCCTTGGCATCCGCGCTGACAATGGGGATTTGCGACAGTGCCTTCGAGTAGTGCATGCCGCAAATACTAGCACGCGACGCATCATCTTTCACGAACCGGGCACGCTACGCACAGCATCGCCAAGCTGGGTTGCAGTGCGCACTTCACGGTCGAGCGGATTGACCGCAGAAAGCCGGGAAAGATACTGCGCAGCGAGCTCAGCATCACCGGTATCACGCGCCATTTGCCACAACATCCGCAGCGTATCGGCATGATCAGGGCGTGCGCGTAACAATGCCTCAAGCACCTGACGGCGCTGTACAAATGGAACGCCACCGAGACTCGAAAGAACATTGTCTGCCAGAGCGAACCCCACCCAGCGGTCTTGCGGGTTCACCTCGAAAGCCGAGCGAATGAGCCGCTGTGCATCCGGCATATCGCTATTGATGCTTGCCAACCATGCGCGCAAGGCCAAAGCAGAGCCACTATACCCGCGCTCAAAATGACGCTCGTCCGCCGCATCAACACCAAGCTCTTTCATAGCGCTAGCTAGCGATGGGCGCTGCTGCAACAGCCACGACAACACCACATCGAGCTCGATACCGCCACCATAACGCGCATGGGGCAAGCCGAACTCGATACGCGGCCACCATTCATCCTGCATGGGCCCCTCTGCGATCACCACTCGGCCGCAGTAGCGGCCGAGCCAGGTCCACAGACCTTCGCCACCGGTTTGATCAGCGCTCTGCGCCGAGCTCTCAGCGGATATTCTTTCCTGGACTGCACGCAGTCGTTCACGTGCATCAACACCAGACAAGCCGCCGACCATGGCGATGCGAAATCCATCCATGAACATCGCCGCATCTGGGAACACGTGCTCAAAGCTGCGCAAAACCGTTTGCAACGATTCAATATCGAATTGATTCAGTGCCAGCCACTGCACAAAAACACCGCCCGGCGCGAGACGTGCGCGAGCACGCTCGAACTGCTGCACGGAAAGCAGCGCACTGCGCCCCACCAGATCAGGATGAAAAACATCGCCGACGATGACATCAAAGCGAGCGCTACTGACGCTGAGATAACGCCGCGCGTCATCACGCACAATCGTCGCATAATCGCCCACATTGCCATTCACCGGCTTAAACCATAAGCGCGCAGCTTCGATCGCCCCTGCGGACAGCTCAACCGCGACACGGTCGAGAGCCGGATACCCGAGAGAACCCGCTGCCGAGACACCGGTTCCAAGTCCGAGGAAAAGTATCGAGTGTGGATCTGGGTGCAGTAACAATGGCAAGCGTGCCTGATTTTTCTGCAACTCCACCGCGGCCTGCTCGCTAGACGCATCCATACGCTGCAAATCACTCAGCAGAAGACGCTGCCCATCAGACTGCTCGATCACATGAGTAATCGCCATAGCATCTTCATAGCGATAGAGATCATGACTTTCTTGCTGAGCAGGCATAAGTTTGGAAACCGGGGGGAAAACAGCAACTGGCGAGGCGAGCACAAGAACAACTGGTAGCGCGAGCCACGTTACTCGTGAAGCCCACACCATTGCAGCTACCAACAGCGCCACCGCACCGACCACTATCGTCGCTGGCGTCCCAATCGTCGGCACCAGCAACAGCCCTGCAACCAATGCACCCAGCGCCGCACCAATCGAATTGATTCCATACAACAAAGGACCATGCGCACTGCCGCCATAGCGCTGACTTAATAACGGCAGCCAGGAACCGAGCACAAAGGTCGCTGGTAGCGTAACAACAGCGAGTATTATTCCCTCGCTCCACAACGCTGCGGCAAGCGTGGAAAACTCCTGGCGCTGAGCCCATGAGGAAATCCAAGGCAACGCATAAAGACTTGCGATACCAGTAGCCGCAGCCAGCATTGGCAGTACAGACAACCAATGCGAACTCCTCATATGGCGCGCCAACAAACTACCAAGGCCGATGCCAAACAGATAAACCGCAAGGATCACTGCCATCACATATTCGGTGCGCAGCAACACCATACCGTAGAGGCGAGTCCAGCCAACTTCGAGCAGAATCGCTGCAGCGCCAACTACGCCATATGCAAATAGCGCCAGCAGTGGTAGCGATAGCGCATCCGCGCTAGAAAGTGCAGAAGTATGTTCAGTACGCGCCCCACTCCAAGCCAGCAACGCTGCACCTCCCGCGACCAGAAGTCCTAGTGCTGCAATCCAACCGATCGATGCCGTCCAACCGAACGCAGGCAGCAGCCACAATGGCAACAAGGCTCCAATCGCTGCGCCACAAGCATTGAACCCATAGAGCCGACCCAGCGCATGCTCGTCATCCGCGCCCATCGCGCGCAAGATCATGGGGAAGCCTGCCCCCATGGCAATCGCTGGCAATAGCATGAGGAATAGTAGTGCGCCCCCCTGCAAGAACAACCAGGCGCTGAGCGACACATCAGGAGCAAAAACAGTCAGCGCTTTTTCCGCGTACCCAAGCAGCCAGGGCAGCACCAAAGCATAGAGCGCGATGGAGCCTTCGATGAAGGAAAATATCAGTAGCGGCTGCCGGCGACGTCCTAGCCAGCGTATGGCGAGCAAGCTGCCAAGACCAAGGCCCGCCATGAAAGCCGCAATAGTAACAACCACGCCGAAGATGCTGACTCCAAACTGCATCGACAGCATGCGCGCCCACAACACTTCAAACGCCAGACTAGTCGCACCAGAACCAGCATAGAGTACCGGAAGCAAGCGTCTCACCATGCTCACGCGCGAAGCCCGCTCAGCGCATCACATCTCTCACACCACTTCGCATTGGGAAAAACGCGCACGACAACTCAGAAGGGAAAAAACCAGACAATTGCCACCACAGCATGAACAATGGCAAGCGTCACGCTGAAGCCAGCAAAGATCGTATGGGCGACAAAGACCTTCTTGCCATAGATTGCCATTGCAACACCAAGCCCTGCCGCCGTCAGCAAACATATGAGCAGAGCAATCCCCATGACAAAAAGAATGAGATGTTTGCGCTGATCAGGAATCGCATTGCGCAATTCCGCCGCACGCTGCGCCTCGGTGAATGCTCTGATCACTTGCCCATCGCCGGAAGATTCTGCCGCGAGAACAGTTGCACCAGAGAAAGAGAAAAATAAAGGCATCATCACCAACACAAGGGTGATACAGCAAAATCTGAGCTGTGCCAAAAAACGCATGATGCTGTGCTTATCGCTGCTCGGCTTCGGGGTTCACTTGTTCTTGAGCCCCCTTTTCACTCTCAGGATGACGCAGCGTCCACCAATAAAGCACCGCCATCAAAATAAATGGCACCATCAATATCAGTAACAGGAAAATGAAGATATACCAGATGGTATCAATGGTGACATGCAGATAGCGGTAGCTATCGAATGCAAAAGCCGGCGCTGGTAATAAAGCCAATAGAACGAGCGGCCAACGTGACAGGAACTTCAACAACATGATCATTGCTGTTTAGTACTCCGCTCCAGATCGGCCGCGATTCGAAAACCGAAAAAATCCGACGCATACTGCGGCCAAGAATAATTACGGTGATAATTCGCTGTGGAAAATGGGTCACTCTTCCATGAACCACCGCGCAATACTTTGTAGCTTCCCTCTACTGGCACCAAATCGACAACTTTCATCGCTTCATCAAGCGGCGTGGTTGCCTTGGCGACATGTCCTTGGAAATATTCCGGCGATGCATCGTTACCGGGATAAGGCTGAAAACTGTCAGCCGTCCACTCACTGACATTTCCAGCCATATCCATGACACCAAACGGGCTGCCGCCTTCAGGGAACTTGGTCACTTCACTCGTCGCACCGACGGTATAGTAAGTATTGAGGCGAGCAGTATCCATCTCATCGCCCCAAGGCCAGCGACGACCATCGGTGCCGCGGGCGGCTTTTTCCCATTCAGCCTCTCGCGGCAAACGCCCGCCTGCCCAAGCAGCATAGGCACCAGCGTCATGCCAGGAAACCATCGTGACGGGATGCAGCGCCTGCCCCTGGCGAAACTTCCCGCCATCCCAATTGAGTGGAGGACGGTGCCCAGTGGCAGCGACAAACCGTGCATATTGTGCATTGGTCACTGGATACTTGCTGATCTCGAACGCCGCGAGCGAAACGCGATGCTGCGGAGTGTCTTGTACAGCGCTGCGAGAACGATCGGTACCCATCAGAAACTCGCCAGCGGGAATGGTAATGAGCGTATCAATTTCAGCCCATTGCTCCGCGCTCAAAAGCGCTTCTGCCTCAGCCACCGTATAAGAGTTATACGCAGCAGTGGGGTGCTCATGCTTTTCATGACGAGACAGTTCTTCTCCGGAGGCGCGTAGGCGCGAGCCCACTTCAGAGAGATCATAGCCCGCTTTCGAGCGCATCTCGTCCATACGCTTGGAGCCGATCTGCAGAATGTGGAGGCTTCCCCCCACCATAGCCAATGAAATGCAGGTAATGATCGTCGCAGCCAGATAACGCTTACGGCGTTGACGCACACTCTCATCGTTCACGCTTGAAACCCCGGGCGGATAACTCACACTCATCCGCTTTTTTCCCCAGAATCAGGATGATCAGATTTACTGCGATAGACCTCTTCTCGCGGCAACCGCCCATAGGTACGTTTGATAATAATTTCACCAAAGACGCCACCGAAAGCTGCCGCCTCAACCGCCAAGATCACAAACATTATCCAGAAAGGGAAATACAGAAGCTGAGTACCAAATGGGGGTTCAGTAAAATAGAGATAGTTGGCATAGCCGATGCTGCGCACGATCAACGGCGGAAAATAGCATAACCATTTTCCACCCAGACCAAAAATCATTGCTACTACGACGCCAGAAATCAGCGGGACAACAAATATATTGACCATCCACAGCGCTGAAAAAGTATCAAGACCTCGCCACAGTTCAATATTCACTCCAAGTAAAATATCGCCAAGGTAATTGACAGCACAGCCAGCAAGCAGTGCGATAAAACCTGTGAGATTACGCTTGAATTGCTTGTTCATTAGCAGTCGTTCTCGCTTCCTGTCAGTTTGGCGCAACGCGCACGGCGAACTTCATCCAGATCCCAATCGCGAACCTTGAGACTGGCCATATACGCCGCAAGTGTGCGTCGCTCACTCTCAGGAAGGTGGGCAAAAGAAGGCATTTGATATTCTTCTTTCAATCGCGAAGGAAGAATTTGCTGGGGATTCTGCGCGGAGAAATATTCAAAAAACCATTCCTCACTGTGGATGGATCCCATGCCATCCAATGCGGGCGCTGGCACAGCTTGCATAAGGTTGCGCACTGTCCATAGCGTGTGGCATTCCTTGCAGTTCTGCTGCCGGTAAATTTCCCCAGCCTCGTGAAGTAAAGCAGCGGACGCCGTCGTGTAAAAAGGAATTTCACGATCGTGTTCGCTGCTCTCCCGCTGACGCAGAAAGTTCCAGAGCATTGCCCCCAGAACAACTACTGCGATGAGGAGATAAATCCTCTTCTCACCTGTCCTCATGCTGCTTCGCGTGCTGCGCCTTCTCCTGCGCCTTCTCGCGCAGAAATTCTTCGCGGCGCTTAACCTGCTGTGCTAATACCTCACGGCTTTTGGCATACTCCTCAGGAGACATTTTGTCCTTGTCGTTCTCATCGAAGACCAGGTATTTGATGTCTTCATCAAACTGCTCATTCTTATAAGCCCAGCGCAAACCGTACATGGCAGCAAAAATAATTAACCCACCAGCGACCAGCCATATATAAATGGTCCATCCGTCTGGAAGTGATTGTAAGAAATTCATGATTGCCTCCTCCTAGAAAAGTCGGCCATATAACAATTGTAAAGCACCAAACCCAACCGCAACAAACATACCGGCGACTATCATGAGAAATAATAGCTTCTCTCCAAACTTCAACCCGCCGCTCGCTTTGGAACTGAGGAAAAAACGAAACACGATAGCCGCGAAAACCGTAACCCCAATTAACATGAAGAAAAAGATGCCAATGCTGAATCGGTAACTTTCCATACCCTCGATCGTCCAATAGGACGACGGGCCGCTCGCTTGCGCTTGTTGCTGTACCGTAATTACCGCGGAGTCCAATCGCGCCAGCAGTGACTGAAGAGGTTCGAACAGAGCCAATTTCATGGTGAGAAAGGAAACCAGAAAAGAAGAAATAAACCTTCAGGGGTATATAAAAAAACGATGCCGCTTTTTCAAGCGGCATCGTCTTGGTTCACACAGGAAACGCTAACCAACCTTACTCGTTGTCCCGGATGTGCGGAGCGCCTTTGTCATATTTATCTACAAAAAAGCTGTAAATAAAAGGCACAATGAACACAACAATAATCGGGAGCAAGAGCACAAGCGGAGGATTATCGACATCAATCATGACTGTTAACTCTCCAGGTTATATTAATCAATGACCATGATGAACTGGCTGCCAACGATAGTTGGGCAGGCGCTTCACCGCAATCATTACTGCCAGACAAAAGTAGGTTACGTAGAAGATATCGATGGTGTAGCCTTTGTCCCACCAGGGCTGCTTACGCTCACGCGTACCATCCGCCTTCCAGTTACCCTCGAAGTTCGCCAGCAATACTTTGTAGCCGACGATGGTGTACTCTTCGAGATCCACCCGCGAGTTTTGCAACTCAATGATCTGATCTTTGACCAGGCGCAATTCGTTCATCGACAATGGATGGCGAACCTGCAGGGCTTCATACTTCGATTGGCCTTCACGAACAATCCTTACGATCTCAGCCATTGCTGCCTGATCACCGCCCGCTGCCTGCGCAGCTTGAACACGAGGACTATCCATCGCCGCCACATATTCAGCGTAAATTGCGGCCTGCGGACGTTGGCCCCAGAGCGGGAATGTCATCAGAAACGCGCTGATGATAGTCAGTCCCAGCAGCCATACCACAGGACGCGGCAGACGATTGTTGTCTTCGGTAATGCCGCCAAGCCCTTCAGCCTCCCACAGCTTGCGGGCCTTATCATTTTGCTCCTCATCAGAAAGACTGAAGAGCGGGTTGTCAAATTTCCAGGCCATGTCTTCCCCCTCTCCTTATTTCAGACTCAGAACAAAGTCAATCAGGTAACGCGCATCGCTCTTAGAAGCGGGCTCAGGCACTTCCGGCGGATAAATCCGCTTGCCGGAGGCAAAGTCGCTATAGTCAGCGCGCCACTGGTTGTAGTTGATGACATTGCCACTCGCATCCTTCTCACCCCACAGATAGTCATAGCGGGGCATGATGGAGTGCGGTTGCACCAAGCGCGGATTGAAGAAGTGCATCATCATCCATTCGCGTGAAGAGTTACGTGAACCGACATGCAACAGATCAGGCGCTTTACGATCCGAACCAAACGCAGTTGGTGATTCGCTGTTGAAGTCACCGAGACGTGGCGGCGCACCAAACGACTGCCAGTCCTGGGTCTGCTCAGGCAACAGCGTGTGGCACCACCAGCAGCCTTCGCGCACGAACATAATCTTGCCCGAGCCGACGTGCTGCGTGTCTTTATCGCTGACCGCCTTCAGAACCATATCCGGCGTCCAACCATGGGTCGCGGTGGCGTTTTCGATGTAATGAATGGGCTCACCATTCCACCGCCCCTCAGTCACCACAAAAACCGCACCTTGAGCTTGATTAGCTTGACCAATCTTGCCTTTATCCAAGCTCAGATCTTCAACCCCCTTACCCATGATTCGGGGATGCCGGATCGAACTGGTGAAAGGTACGCCTGCGTCGTAAACATAGGCATAGGTCTCGTCGATCGGCGCGCCGGTTTTTGGATCGTTCCGGAGTACAACCGTCAGAGGCTTGTTATCTCCATGCAGGAACGGATCTTCAACCGAGAAACCACCCACACGACCATACATCAAGCCTTTTCTCAGACCCATTTCGGTTGAGGACACCTGCACAATGTCCAGGCTGGGCATGTACAGTGTGATCATCATTGATCCACCGAGCGCGATACCGAACAATCTCGCGCCAACTTTATATTCGCGGAATGCCACGTCTGATTCCTCCCCTAAATATTATGCTTGCGGATATCCGATTAGCGCTCGTACGCAATCTCGTGGGGCAGACGGCCCGCCGGGATTACAGTACCTTCGCGCGCAGTCATCCACATGTTGTAGAGCCAGACGAGATTTCCGGTGAAAACCATGGTGCCGCCCACCCAACGCGCGATCATATACGGATGCTCCGCAATCACGACGTCAATGTAAGGAACCTCATAGATCTTACCTGCGCCCTGGATCAAACCTGCAATGGTCATCGAGATCCAGTAGATCGTGAAACCGATCAGCAGGAACCAGAAATGGAAGTTGGCCAGTGCGAGCGAATACAACTTGCGGCGCATGATGGTCTGCAAGCCGTAGTAAACTGCAGCTGCTTCCAAGAAGGTGGAGAAGCCAAGCAGCGCAAGGTGAGCATGCGCCACGATCCAGCCAGTACCATGGATATACCAGTTGATCGCACGGGTCTGCTGGAAACCACCCTGCATGTTGAGCGGAATCGCCATCAGCACGCCGGTGATGGTGAATTTGATCTCAACGTTGTCGACAAAGAAACGCCACTTGCCCGTCATGGTGAGCAGCAGGTTCGACACGAAAGCGATTGCCGGCACCAGAATCAACACACCTTCCACTGAAGCGAATGACTTGAGCCACTCCGGCAACGGAGAAGACATCAAATGATGCGCAGCAGGCGTGGAGTAGAACACCACCACTGACCAGAAGTGCAAGTGACCGATACGGTGTGAATAGAGCGGATTACCCGTAATCTTCGGCACTGTATAGTAAGCAATAGCTGCAGCAACTGGTGTAATCCACAAACCGAGCACATTGTGTGCGAACCACCAAGTCAGATACGCCTCGGTGAGCCCGGTGAGCTGGAAGTACTCCGGCAGGTTACCTACGAACAGCACGATGAACAGCATAAAGACCGCAGAAGCGAAGAACCAGTTGGTAGTGTAGATACCCTGAGTACGACGCTTGATAACCGTCATCCAAACGTTGATGCCGAGCGGCACAATGACACCAAACAGGATGATGAGGTCAATGAACCAAGGGAAGTCGGAGTATTCACGGCCAGAACTCATACCCGACCAAAGACACGTCAATGCTATCGACAAACCTGCATTCCAGACGAAACAGTTCCAAACACCGAGTTTTTCAGACCAGAGCTTGGTATTACCGAGGGCTGGCGTGATGTACATCATTGCCATCGCGAAAGCCATCGAAATCCAGCCGAAAATCACGGCCATCACATGCACCTGACGCATGTGCCCAAACGAGAACAGTTCCGAACCAGTAACAAAGTCAGGGAACGCAAGCTTGGCGGCATTGAACGAGCCAAGACCCGTCCCAATAACAAACCAAACGATGGAAGAAATGCCAAAATATACGGCGGATGAACCCCTTGGGATATCCTCGGTTTTGGCGAACAGGTACTTGAACATCGGACTTACCTCCCCCCTAAAGCGCTATTTTCGTAATCCCTGCCTGCATTTTCCGTGGCCTAAATATATAGAGCCCGCGGAAGCAATGCTTAATCAGGAATGATCGCCCGGCATCAGCAAATACCAAGCAAACCACATGCTCGAAAACGCGAGCATAATACAACTGATTGCTGCAATCATAGCCAACATTGCTACCGCCTCCTCGGATACTGGTGAACTCGCGGACAGACCCGAATACTGAACTCGGAATTAATGGGCCGACTTTTCGAGTTCGCCGTGGCGCTTGAGCGCGAGCATCACGATAATCGTGAATGCCACGCCGAACACGATCATGCACCAGTTCATGAAGCCCTGGAACGTGACCACGTTATAGGCATCGAGCCCTATGCCACCCCAATCATCGAAAGGACCGCGGCCCAGCGCGCACATAAGTGCCGCACCGAACACGCTGCCATTGCCCATGCCGGTGAGACCGCCACCGATGACGGCTACCCAGAAGGTTTTACTGTAGGTGAGACGATTCATTAACTCCCCTCCGCAGGACTCTGAAATCCGGACATCCTTTCGGCACGCGTGATGTTATGACTTATCGCGCCGGTATTCTGGCTTGCTCGATTAACAACTCGAGATAGTGCCAGATGACTACAAAGACGACCTTACTATATTTGTGGCTACAGATGCTTGCATAGCGATTTCCCCTCGTCAAGCCTGGATATTGATACTTCTCAATGCAGACTTAATTTTAAAGAAAATCTGATGCCACTAATAATTTTGCACTGCAGAGAATATCAACCCTGCTGGCCGTCTGCAAGTGTTGAACAGCATGATTATTGAATATTGCAAGCGCATCTATCATGCTTTGATCTTCAGGCTCGAAGTGATGTTGGAGAACACGTGAAAGAACTAATTTTTTATGGAATCGTCGGCGTATCCGCGCTTTTCATCCTGGGATTTTCGATACACATGCTGATTGGCGGACTGGTTGCGCCTGAAACCGAGCAACTCATCATTGTCGCAGCTTGTGTAAGCGGTATAGGCGCCATGGCCTATATGGTGTGGGATGTGCGCAAACGGCGGCGGCAGCCGCATTGATTCACTTGAAGACGCTCAGCTTACCCAAGATTTCCTGATACATCTTCAGATCGCCAAATTGTCCGCGGTGGAAAACATACTGACGACGCTGTCCGGATAAATCCATTCCACTCAAACCAAATGACTTTCCAGCGTAGTCCGGGAAAAAACGCACGTCTTTTACTAGTTCGACACGATCGCCGCTGCGCAAACCGACAGTCACTCGCTCTCGGTCACAACTGAGCGATAACGGCGAAGAAGGCAGTAGCATCAATCGACCAGACAGCACTCGATTAGCGCCGGCAAAGGTGAAGAAGAATCCCATGAAGAAAAGCAGGTAAGCCCAACTCTGAGAGGAGCTGAACCAAAGCTTGGCGCCAGTTGCGAGTAGGAAAATCACGGTGGGGACATATAACAACAAGTCCCACACCATTCCTCTTTTATCCTGAGACAGGAGATAAGGCAAAGGCTCTTGCATAAGATCAACCGACCTGCTGCCCCCGATCTTCCTGCCGCAATTGCACCGACATCACTCGTGTGAGCGTGGCATCCAGCTCATCGTAAAGCAATCTGCCCGCACGCTTGAATTGCACGACTTGGTTGCGATCGATGACAAAAGTCCAAGGGTCCCCCATAACCTGGAAGGCTGTAAACGCCTCGGGATTGCGATATTGGTCCATGTGCAGGAAGAGTACATCATTCTGGTACTTTTCCATGATGCCCTTGAGCATTTGCAACTGCACATCGCAGACTGTGCAATGGCCTGGCGTTGCGAATTCAAGTACGACAGGCTTACCTGCCGCCAGCGCTTTATCAAGAGAGTACTGGTACATCCTTTCGTCAGGATAACGATAGGTCGTGATGAGACTGAAATCACCGCCAACATCAGCGAGAGTCTTGGTAGTTAGGGAAGGCGCGACAGAGCCTACGGTGACGGACTTTTGTACATCACACGCTGTCAGTGAGAACACCGCCAGGATACCCGCTAACGTCAAAAAACGTTTGCTCATCCCTTGCGCCCCCACCCTGGATCTTTTTCCCAACCCATGCAGGTACGAAAAATATTGTAGCCCCAGATCATATTAGCCAGCAGAACCAGAGATCCGAAAATACCCAGCGCCCCCATTAGTGGACGGATCATTTTTTCCACTTCATCCGGCGCGTGCAACAAACTCTGCGTTCCGCTGATTATTCCAGCCGTAGTAAACATGATTACCATTCCAAGCAAGCCTGTGTTGTGAATCCAAAAATGGACTTTCACCAGACGCAGGCTATGAATTTCGCGTCTTACTAGGCGCGGAATGAAATAATACACAGCACCAAAAATCGCCATCTCCACCCAACCCAGCAAGTTGACGTGAGTGTGAGCGCGCACGATCAACTCTCCGCCCATTCCTGCGCGCCCATGAACAAATTGGCGAATCTCTGGAATACCGCCCATCAGCGCGCCCCAGGAAAAACCGATGATGCTATATATGATGCAGGCATAGACAAACAGCAGCGTATAACGTGTGTATTCCTTGTCGATCGCCCAGGGTTCATTGACGCTGCTCATTTCCGCTCCTGTCTTGCTACACACTTAAATCAAAGTTACAAACCATAATCAAAAATTTCACTCGCTCGGCGCATTGCCTTTTTCTTGCGGCACTTCTTTCTCGCGTACATCACTGTACTTTTCTTTCCAGGACTCCGGAGCAAAATTTTTCAGCATATTATCCACGAACGCCGATTCGCCCTTGGGCGGGGCAGGCGCCGACGGAGAGCCTTGATCTGATTTGAGCTCTGAGAGGAAAATCGAGATTAATCGCAATTCTTCAGAAGGTAGCAAAGACACAGAGGCGGCCTCTTTGGGAGGATAGCCATGATCAAATGTCTTTGCGCCATAAACTGCCTCTGGGTCACGCAGGAAGTTGTAGATCCATTCCTGAGTCCGACGCGAACCTAGGCCATCGAGTGACAAGCCCATGTTGGTGCCGTTGCGCATCGCTCGATGGCAAGCAGTACAACGATGGGTGCGGAAAAGTTCTGACCCGCGTTGACCATCTGCGGAAAGATCGAAGTGAGTGGTGACCTCAAACACTGCCCCGCTGGCACGCAAGCGGTAGGCTTCTAAAGCGAGGTATGCAAGCACCGCAAAGCCAATGAAAGCTATAGCGATACCGAACAGGATCTTTTCTCCCTGCTTTAATGACTGTCCGCCGGCCATGGCGCGATTATCCAGTAATAGCAGCCTTGATGCAAATTAAGGCACTGATGAGAAAACAAAAAAGGGCGGGTAACCCCGCCCTCTTGATCAGCCACCACATTGCCGGCTATCGACACCGGCAGCGTGGGGCTTATTTCATGTACTTACTTCCCCCGGACGGAGACGTGACGCTCCGGGCGACGATAATTGCCCAACGTATACGGCGAAGCACCCGTCAAGAACGCCGCAGCATTATGGATGTCCTCATCGGTCATCTTGCGCGCTACTTTCTGCATCTGCTCAAGCGGGTCGTTGTTGCGACTGCCATCGCGCCAGTTGGTCAACTGGTTAACGAGGTAAACGTACTTCTGCTGACCGATCATGGGATAAATCGGCTCAACACCACGGCCATTGTAATCATGGCAAGAACGGCAGGCAGGAATATCACGCTCCGACACACCAAAGCTGACGATTCTCAAACCTTGAGCAGGATCACCAACGGTAACGCCTGCTTCTCTCAACGCTTTGAGATTGGAAGAACCCGTAGCTGATATCTTAGGGTCATGAGCCAAGCTGCTCACGTAGGCAGCCACATCGCGGCGATCTTCACTAGTCAGCTGCTTGGCGAAGATAGGCATCACCACACCCGCGCCGATACCAGCACGCCGATCTGTCGCAAAATCCTCTAACTGCTTGACTATAAATTCCACAACTTGACCGGCAAGACGGGGAGTTCCCAGATTATCATTCCCCATTGCGTCCTCTTCGTGGCAAGACATACAAGCTGGCACATCGCCCTTGCCGTTTCTGAAGATGGACTGACCGTTCTCCAAACTGGCCGTTACGAAGCCGCCCCCCGCGGCCTGGACCTGCGCTACCGCGCTGACGGCGATAATCGCACCGGTGAGCATCGAAGCCAGGGTCGTTAAGCGTCGCATTGGATCCCTCTCAAGAAGTTTTCTTATGTACGTTCAAGCAGCAGATGGCGCATGATACGTACGTGAATATGAAGCGTCAAATCGTTTGTCGCGCCGCCGCAGCAATTCCGCATGCATCCATACCCCAGGAGAAAGCCTCCTTGAGCAGGGTAAATGCGGTACTCAGGAATTCTTCTTCAGCAGGAAAGCTGCGAAGCCCAGAGCGAGCGGGAACCAAACGGCATAAATGATAAGTACCTGGCCTGTCGACATCGCTACCCCCCTTTAACATATATCTTTAACGACATCTCGGTGGCTGCATGGTTTGCTTGCGCAGCCCCGACTTTTATTCTGAGCGGTCTGTATATCATGGGATATTTTTCATTGCAAGCCCGCAATAACTCTGTCGTCATGCCGCTGCACAAAGATGATCTCCCGCGACACACGCGCTAGAATCCAGCGCGTTTTCTAAATCAGCAGAGATACGAATGAGCTTCATCGCACGCAGCAAAGACTGGCTCTCTCAAGCCTCGGCAAGGTACTGGGGCGTAATTGCACTCGCTTTGTGGGGGGCAGCGGTTTTTGCCTTCGGGCTGCTGCGTCTCGACACCCACGGCGCTGAAGAAGCCGGCGCGCGCGCGCTGCTCTTGGTGTGGTCCGTTGGTGAGCGCATCGCCAGCACGGTGGTTATTCTCGGACTGCCGGATCTACGCGCACTATTGCAAATTCCGCTCGGCGCCTACTGGCCCGGCAGTATGGTGGCCGCAAAAGTATACGCGCTGCTCATCACCGCCATTGCCGCCGCCATGCTGTATCGCTGGAGTCGGCGCGAACATGGCCCGGAAACCGCACTCATCGCCACCGGGCTGCTGTTGATCACCCCCATCACGATCGCCCAGGTAGACGCCCTCGGCGCCGGCCCCTATCTCCTGCTCGTCTTCGCAGTCGGCGCATGGCTCGACCGCACCTACCGCCGCGTACAACGCCCGCTGGGCGGCTGGTTTTTCCTGCAACTGCTATGGATCATGATCGCAGTCAGCATTCACCCTGCTGCCATTGCTTATCCACTCGCGCTGCTGTGGCAATGGAAAATAGACCCGATAGATGGGCGTCATCAACGCCATCAATACATCGGCATCACCCTGGCACTGATCTTCGTGCTGGTGCTGCGCAAGGGATGGCCAGCATTGCACTGGCTAGGCAACCCTCTGACCGCGCTTTCAAGCGCCGTGCTCGGGCAGGAATTCCAGGGTGAAACGCTGCCATTGCTGGTGGGAATCACCGTTGTCGCATTTCTGGTCTACCTGCTGATCGCCGAAAGAAAGCGCCTGACCACAGAACCGCTAACACGCATGCTCCTGATCGGCATGCTCATCGGCACCCTCTGCGCTGATGGCCCATGGGCCATGCTGTGTCTCGCCGTCGCCCTCTACTTCGGCATCGCACGCCTCATCGCATTCAATCAAGCGTTTGGCAGTACGGGCTTGAGCGGTCAACGCGGCATCGTGCTGCTCGCCATATTTGTCGCATCCACATTATTCATGCAGGCGCAGAAGGCTCACCACCAGGCCATTGTGCAAAATCTGCTACCGCCAGTGGACCAGCTCATTCTTACCTTCAGCGTAGAAATCGAGGACACCGATGCAGACGCCGCTCACATCGTGACAATGAGCCAATGGCCGGGCAAAACCATGCTTGCCACCCGACGCCCAGCGCTGCCATTACCACCGCCCTTCGCAGACAGTCAGACGCTATTGGGAAAAATCAGCGGAGTAAGCTATCTGCTCTTCAATCCGAAGCAACCCGCGAACACGGCCCTAGCAGCTCAGCTCGCCGAGCTTACCGGCGTTACAGAAACCTTATTGCTGGAAGAAGGCGGCGCAGTCGTGCATTTCAGGCAGTCACCCACCGAATCGCCCTAGCTTCATCGCGCTGACCAGCGGATAAATCTGACGCTACAACCAGAGCCGGATTTATCCGCCACCCTCTGTATCCGCCTTGATGCCACGCTGATAGACCATAATCGAGCCGATGCGCAGCGCGGTCAGCACCAACAGCAGCGCACTCATGGCATAGATATCCACAGGCGAGATCTGATGCTCGAACAACTGAATCATCACCTCCCGCAGCACGAATACGATCGCCGCATCGACGATAAACGTCATGCGTAGACGAGCGGAATTGAAATATTCAACGAGCGAGCGCGAAAGCTCGATGAGAATGAACAACGTCAATACGTCGGAAATGATGCGCTGAAAATCACTGGCGAGTTCGCGCTGCACAAACAGATCGCCCACCGTCATGAACATGCGCACCATGCCAATGATGATGCTGAAGGTCAAAAACGCGATCATGACACTGAAAACGATATTGAGCGTCCAATTGAAAATCGCCTTGACACGATTCGCGCCTACTAACCCGCCGATCAATTTCACCATTGCGCTGATTCCTTACTGACGCCTGCTGGATAGTTTGCCAATATCGCGACTCTGATTGTCGCCGCTCAGCTCTGACAGCTGGAACAGAAATACGAAGAGCGCTGCGCCTGGCGAATGGAGCGGATCGGCGCGCCACAGCTCAGGCATGGTTCGCCCTCGCGACCATACACCGCGAGACGCTGCGCGAAATAGCCCGGACGACCATCACCGCCGCTAAAGTCGCGCAGCGTAGTGCCGCCCTGACGAATCGCTTCACGCAAGACTATCTGGATCTGCTGTGCAAGCCGTTCATAACGCGCCATCGAAATACGGCCAGCCGCGCGCTGCGGATGAATGCCAGCTTGAAAAAGCGCTTCGCTCGCATAGATGTTGCCCACGCCGACCACGACATGCGCATCCATGATGAACGTTTTCACCGCAGAGCGCCGGCCACACGACAACGCGTACAGATGAGCACCATTAAACCCTTCTTCCAACGGCTCGGGGCCAAGCTTGGCGAGTAACACATGGGAGTAAGGATCTTCCCGCGTCCATAACGCGAGCCCAAAACGACGCGGGTCGCGCAAACGCACGATGACTTCGTCATCAAAAACAAGATCCAAATGATCGTGAACGCCGGGCGCAGGCGCATCCGCACCAAGTACGCGCAAACTCCCCGACATGCCAAGATGCATGATCAAAGTGCCGGCAGCGCTACGCAGCAGCAGATACTTACCGCGCCGCACGACATCATCTACCACCTGTCCGGTGAAATCACTCTCAAGCGCACTTGAAATCGGCTGACGTAAACGCCTCTCCCGCACTCTCACCGCCGTCACCCGCCGCTCACACACATGCGGCATGATCCCACGGCAAGTGGTTTCGACTTCGGGCAGTTCAGGCATAGGAAAAATTACTGTGCATCATCAAGGGGAGGAACATTGCTGTTTTGCAGCATGGGCAATAGCTGCCTCGCCTGCTCTTCCGTCAACACGTAGCAGATACCAAGATCAGCCCGCACCAGCAGCAAGTCCGCATCGCGCTCACGCACTTCGAAACGAATATCTTCGCCCGCTTCAAAACCAATCCGCACCGCGCCGATACCAACCGCGCTCGCATCCGCCGGCTCCACCGCCAGCGCCTGCGCATTGCGCCATTCATCAACCAGCTCATTAATCGCATCAGGCGTGAAACCATCAGCAGGAGACGCCGTCCATCTTCCACCCTCACCATGAGTCAGCGCGAGACCAGGTAATTCAATCATCACTGGATGACTGTTTGGCGACAGCAACTGCGTCGACACAAACGACGTATAGTCGGTTTGAAGCCGGAACAGGTAGAGATCATCAGTCAGGTGAATGGTATCTCCCACCTGGATATAACGCCGATGATCGAGAGGTTCGCTACCACCAAAAGCGATACGTAAATCGTCGGCTTCAAGCACCGCGCTCGGCGGATCGAGTCCATACTCGCGCAAATCACGCCCGATAGCGCCAAAGTGCGCTTGACTCGCTGTTTCCAGCACGCGCAACAACGCGTCGATACGAAATTCATTGGCATACACGTGCAGCGGTGCATCCATCCGCCACATACCCTGGCTCTTATCGAGACTGACCGGGGCGCGATTGGAAGCTGGCCACTCTATGATAAGCCGCGTAACTTCATTGGCATGAAGCGGCGTAAGCGGCTGCGCTTTGACAGACGGCACATCCCCTGGCTGCTTCCACACCAAAGCAGCCAGCGCGAGAACGATCAACAGCAGAACGAAATTGAGTACCAGCCTACGATTCATCGCACCAGCATCCTGTCATCAGCGACGGCGACGTCCGAACCAGATGATGAACCCGCTGACCAGGAACAGTAGCGGCAACACCATGAGAAAACCAAAACCAATCGCTCCCATCGCAATCGGCGAAAGTTGCAGCGTCGCATCCGGCGTGATGCGCGCCGGAATAGCGATGAGATGATCATCCCCGCTCAACCAGTTGGCCATATTGAGACCAAGCTGAAGATTACCCGCAAGACCAAGAAAGCTGTTAGAAAGAAAGTCGCCATCTGCAACCAGCAACACGCGCTGCACGGCGCTTCCACCGCCCTCGGCTTGCGTCACATTGCGCGTCAGCGCCGCACCAATCACGAGCGGCCCGGGAAGATCCTGACCTTCATCGTAGCTGATCGTCCCTTGCGTTTCGTTGCGCTCCAGCCAGGCACTGGAAAGTGAATTGAGCAGCGCGGTTGCGGTCCATTCATCAGAACGCTCATAACTGATCGCACCGGCAACAGGGAACAGCGTGTTGTAATCGAAGTCGCGGGTAATCTCATGCGCGGGATAACTTGCGACCAGCGCCATGCGTGGATCGTTGGTACCGAACAGCATCATGCCGACCTGCGATACCGCTGGATCAACGATGACACCAGACTCCCACGTCACGCCCAAGCGATGCGCCAGCGCATCGAGCCCCGGCGACGCATCAGGATCACGCAACCACAGCAATCTACCGCCACCATCGACATACTTGACGATGCGTTCAACCTCCGCTGGCAACAATGGGATCTGCGCAGATGCAATGACGAGCACCGCATCTTTTGGCAACGCACGCCCAGCCTGCTCCAATAAATTGAAGCGCTCGACTTCAATGCCCTGTGCTTGCAGCTGCTTGGCCCAGGACGAAAGATCATAACTGGCACTGCCTTCAGGATCACGCTCGCCGTGCCCCGCGAGAAACAGCAAACGATGCTTCCCACCACGCGCAACGCGCTGTAGCGCATTACTCAGCGCGCTCTCGGAAAGTTCGCGCAAACGCTCAGACCTATCCTGATACTCGATCACCATCTCGCCATCCATGGTGATGCCGAGTTCGCGCACGCGCTGTGGCTCGACATCGGGATCAACGAAAGTCAGATGCAGATCGGGTTTATGACGCTGATAGCGTTCCACCAAACCAGAGATACGCTTGCGCAACAACGGCTCTTCGCGCGCATATGCCACGATCGTCAAATCGCCATGCAGTTCCTCAAGCAGCTTGACGCTTGCCTCCGACAGCGTGTTACGCCCGCTCGCGGTCCAGTCAGACTCATGAGCATAGTGGGTAGCAAGCCATCCGAGCAGGCCAACAGCGGCAGCAAGCAGCAGAGCGAACAGCACATCGTGCAGACGCAAGGCGAATTTCGTACCGCGAGTAACTTTCATGCGAAATCAGTGCTGCAAACGGTAGGAATCAAGGCGGCGCACGCTGAGCGCGAGGAAAGCGAAGATGACGATCAGATAGTACGCGATATCCCGCGTACTGACGATGCCACGTAATAGCGGTTCGTAATGGCGGACTATCGACAACGCAGCAAATACCTTGCTATCGCCATTCCAATCCACGATCCACAGCATCAGCAATGCGCCAAAAGTGGCGATCGCCGCAACGACAGGTTGCGCAGTCAATGCAGACATGAACAAGCCGATCGCAGCAAACGCTGCCAACATCAAAAAAAGCCCGAACAGCCCAGAGAAGAGTAAACCGAAATCGAGCGCGCCACCACTTAGCAACGACAGTGGCATCAGCGCGATCAACACCATCATCACCGCGATGAAGCCAAGCGTACCGAGATATTTCCCCAACACGATTTCGGTCATCGACACTGGCGCCGAGAACAACAAACTGAGCGTGCGATTACGTAGCTCATCGGAAATCAGACGCATGGTCAGCAGCGGCACGATCAAGAGCAGCACCAGCGCTGCATTGCCAAAGAACGGCCCAACCACAATTTCAGTCACACCAGGTGCATCGGCAGTTACCGCCAGACGCGGCTGCAACTGCAGAAAAAAGTCCACCTGAGTCGTAAACATATAACCGAGGATGATCTGAATCACTGCAAGCAGCACCCAGGCCAGCGGCGACAAAAAAAGGCTGCGCAGTTCGCGCCCCGCAATCGCCAGCACCATCATGCTGCTTCCTCGCGTGGCGAAGTATCCGTTGACGTATCGCTGGTGGTGATGTCAACAAAAATCTCTTCGAGCGAGCGCCGTTCGCGACTGAGTTCATAAAGCTTCCAACCTTCAGTCGCCGCGCGCAGCGCCAGCCGCTCGGCGAACTCACCACCTTCCGGCGCATGCCGTAACCGGACACGGCCACCACCGAGATCTTCGATCTGCGTTACTCCATCGAGCCCACTCAGCACGGCAATCGGCGGCGGATTGCGCAAACCCACTACAAGCCAGGACATCTGCGCACGCTGCTGCATTTCGGCAAGTGTATCGTCGAATACAAGGCGGCCACGATGCATGATCAGCACGCGATCACACACCGCTTGCACCTCCGGGAGAATATGCGTTGAGAGAATGACGCTGTGCTCACCGCCAAGCTCTCGGATCAATCCACGGATTTCACGAATCTGAATGGGATCAAGACCAACAGTAGGCTCATCGAGAATAACGACTGCGGGCGCATGCACGATCGCCTGCGCAAGGCCAACACGCTGCTGATATCCCTTCGACAGATTACCGATGAGACGACGACCGACTGCGCCGAGTCCGCAGCGCTCTTTGGTGCGCGCGATCGCTCCAGCACGGTGCTCGCGCGCTATACGATGTATGCGCGCGCAGTACGAGAGGTACTCATCGACCGTCAGATCGTGATAGAGCGGCGGTTGCTCAGGAAGAAAGCCGAGCTCTGCTTTTGCAGCGCGTGGCTCATCGAGGATATCAACGCCATTGACGAAAACACGTCCCGCGCTCGGCGCGAGATTGCCGCTGATGACCTGCATGGTGGTGGATTTACCTGCGCCATTTGGCCCAAGAAAACCCAGCACCTCACCGCGATGCACTTCGAAACTGATATCGGCAACCGCGCAGAGCGAACCGTAACTGCGCTCGAGATGCTCAACTTGAACCAAACTGGAAAACTGACGGTCGGTAGTCATGGCGGGGCATTATACCGAGCTTTGTGCGTTTACACTCTCTCGCCATTGATCACCGCACTTCAGAAACTTCTCTGCATCGACGCCACCAGATGATCGACCGCCGCGCCGATCTCGGCACGCGAGCCCAAACGCAGAATGCGCCTGACTTTCGGCGTAAGCAGCGCGATATCGCTATCGACGATGGCGCGCTTGATTTCAAGCAACGAGCCCGGCGCAACGCTGAAATCACGCAAACCCATACCAAGGAGTAACCATGTGTAAAAAGGGTCGCCCGCCATCTCCCCACACATCGATACTGGAATGCCCGCCCGCCGCCCGGCGGCGATAGTCATGTGGATGAGTTTGAGCACCGCAGGATGCAGCGGATCGTAGAGGTAGTTGACCTCCTCATCCATACGATCGACAGCGAGCGCGTACTGAATGAGATCGTTGGTGCCAAGGGACAGAAAATCGATACAACGAGCAAAACTCGCCGCCGATAGCGCCGCCGCCGGCACCTCAATCATCGCGCCCACATGAATGTCAGCATCGAAATCCACACCCGCGGCACAGAGCGCCGATTTCTCCGCTGACAGCAAGGCGAGCGCCTGATGCAGCTCGCTCTCGGCGCAAAGCATGGGAAACATGATGCGCACCGGGCCATAAGCCGAGGCACGCAAAATCGCGCGCAACTGCGTCGAAAACATGGTGGGATCTTGCAGACACCAGCGAATAGCGCGCAAACCCATGGCGGGGTTGCCACCATCAGCCGGTGGACGCATCCCAGCCAGCCATTTGTCCATACCGAGATCGAGCGTGCGAATAGTGACCGGCGCCCCCTTCATCGCCTGCACGATACGCACATAGGTATCGAACTGCTCAGCCTCATTGGGTAGATCTCGCTGCCCCAGAAAAAGCATCTCGGTGCGAAAAAGCCCAATACCGGCGGCACCCGCCTCGCGCGCGGCGCGCGCGTCCTCGCGCATCTCGGCCATCGCCATCAACACGATGGTTTGCCCATCACGCGAGATCACTGGCCGCCGCTTGAGCTTGCCGAGCAAGGCGCGGTAATGCCGCTCTTCTTGCTGGCAATGGCGGAAATAATCCATTTCCAGCAGGCTCGGCGCGACCACCACCATGCCGTGACGCCCTTCGATAGCGACATCATCGTCATGATGGATATAGCAGCGCGCATGATGCACACCGAGTACCGCCGGCACACCCAAACTGCGCGCAAGAATCGCAGTATGTGAATTAAGACCACCGCACTCGGTGACGAAAGCCGCAACACCATGCTTGTACATCAGCATGATCTCAGCCGGCGCCAGATCGTCAGCAACCACCACCGCGCCGCGCGCGCGATGATCAAACATATCGCTCGGGAAGCCTTCATCTCCCTGCAGATTCTGCTGAATGCGATTGATGACGTGTTCGATGTCATCTTTGCGCGCACGCAGATAGGGATCATCCATCTCCTCGAACACCTGCATCAGCAGATCGCGTTGCAGCTTGAGCGCCCATTCGGCATTACATCGTCTGCTGCAAATGATTTCTACTGGACCTTCACGCAGCGTGTGATCGTCGAACATGACGATGTGGGTATCGAGCAGCGCGGCTGCTTCGCTGGGGGCATCGGGGGAAATATCGTCGCGCACTGCGCGCAACTGGCGCTTCGCTTTTCGCAGTGCACTGCGAAAGCGCACTACTTCATCTTCAATCAGTGATTCGGGGATGGAATATTCACGAATATCGAGCGTTCCACGACGCAGCACCGCCGCTTTCCCGATGGCGATTCCTTTCGATATGCTGATGCCGCTCAGTGCCATCATGACACGGGTCCGCTGCAGTGGGCGGCAGACCCGTGCTATTTCAAGCCACGGTTACCGCCCTTTTAGAATTCCTCGCCGAAACGGCGCTGGATGAGATCGATGATCGCCGTCACTGCGCGCTCCTCACCATCACCTTCGGCGATGATGTCGATCATCGTGCCCTGCCCCGCGGCTAGCATCATGACGCCCATGATGCTTTTGCCATTCACGCGTTTGCTGCCGCGCTGAATATGTACATCGCACTTGAACTGCGATGCGAGGGTCACCAAACGCGCTGCCGCCCGCGCATGCAGGCCGAGCCGGTTGATGATCTGCGCTTCGCGCTGTACCGCCATCATTCCCCCTAAAAATATCAGACTTCGCTGTTACCGCAACAACGAAAGATACCTTCGACACCGCCGCTCACCGCTTTTTCCGCGAGCTGCGCAAGCTCAAGCCCTGGATAATTGAGCAGGCGAACGAGCATAGGCAGATTGAGTCCTGCAACGACTGCCACTTCGATGCCTTGACCACTGAGCGCCGCTGCGATATTGGACGGCGTCGAGCCGAACATATCAGTGAGCACGATCACGCCATCACCTTCATCGAGATCGCGCACGGCCTGGAGTGCTTGGCACAGCAGCGCTTCGGCATCGGCAGGATCGCAGGCGGAAATTACCGGGATCGCCGTCACCGGCAACGGACAACGTCCCAGCATCGACACCGCAGCTGCGAGAATCGTGCTACCAATGTGATCGTGAGTAACCAAACAAAGTCCAACGCTCATCGCAGCTCCCGATGACGCACCATGATATTGCCACGCATTCGGCGAAAATGGGCCGCCAGCGCTTCAGCCATATATACCGACCGATGCTGCCCACCCGTGCAGCCGATCGCCACACACATATAATTGCGATCATCGGCTTCGCAGACCGCAATCCAGCGCTCGAGAAAAATTTTGATGTCCTCGAACATCGCTGTGACACTCGGCTGCTGCTCAAGAAAGCCGATGACCTGCGGATCTGTGCCGCGATACGCGCGTAGCTGCGGATCCCAATGCGGATTAGGCAGGCAGCGCATATCAAATACATAATCGGCGTCTGAAGGGATGCCGTGTTTGTAACCGAAGGAAACGAAGAGCAAAGACAGCGTTGAATCGTGACGCTGCGCGATGCGCTCGCCAATCAGTACGCGCAACTGATGGACGTTGAAGGCGCTGGTGTCGATATGCAGATCAACGCTTGCAACGATCGCACCGAGCAGTTCGCGCTCTTCCGCGATCGCCTCGGTGAGAGAAACATTCGGCCTAGTCAGCGGGTGCTTGCGGCGCGTTTCGCTGAAACGCTTGATGAGCACATTGTCAGCGGCGGTGAGAAAGATCACCTCGCAATCAACACCAAGCTCACGCACTTCGCGCACGATATCGCCGAAGCGACCAAGATCACGCACGAGATTACGCGCATCGATACCGACAGCAACATTATCGATACGACGCGCGGCCTGCGGGTCCATGATCTGCGCGGCAAAACTCGTCAACAAACCAAGCGGCAGATTATCGATGCAATAGTAGTCGTGATCTTCCAACGATTGCAGCACGACGCTCTTGCCCGAACCGGACAAACCGCTGACGATCAACATCTTCATGACATACCATCCAGGATTACACGCTGCTGGCGCTCGATGAACACACGCGCAGCATCGTAGCCATTCATCAGTAACATTTGATTATTGATCGCGCTCTCCACCAACACCGCAAGATTACGGCCCGGAATCACAGGTATGATCAATTGCGTGACCGGCACCCCGAGCACCGCGCGCTCCTGCCTGCTGCCTTTGAGACGATCGAGAGCCCCCAACTCATCCCCGCTCATACGCTTGAGCTCGATAATCAAGCGCAGCACCTTATTCAGGTTGATCGCGGAATCTCCAAACATGGAGCGGATATCGAGCACGCCGAGGCCCCGCACTTCAAGAAAACCACTCAGCTCTGGCACAGCGCAGCAACCACTAACGATATCCGGCGCGATGCGATGAAACTCCGGTGCATCATCTGCAATCAAGCGATGACCACGGCTGATCAGCTCGAGCGCTACTTCACTCTTGCCAATGCCGCTCTCACCGGTGAGCAGCACGCCAATGCCATACACCGCCATGAAAACACCGTGCAGCGTCATACGCTCTGCCAGCACGTCGGCAAGATAGTACTGCAACTTACCTATGACTTCGTAGCCGGGAGCATCGCAGCGAAAAAGTGGCGTGGCAGTGGCATCACACATCGAGATCAACTCGGGAGGCGCCTGTTCACCATCAGACACCACGATGAATGCTGGCCTTGCCTCAAATAGGCGGGAAAAAAGCTCGGCACGCTCATCAGCGCCAAGCGCAAAAAGATGCGCGGTCTCTGCTCGGCCAACCACCTGCACACAATGCGGACTCACTACGTTCAAATAACCCACCCAACCGACCAGAGGAAACCCCAGCGCTCCCGGAGCCGCTCCAGCACACGAGGGGCTAGAAAGGATGACGCGCACCGCGCCAGCACTCCCCGCCACCCAGACCAACCCCAAGCCCTGCTGATGCTTCTCGAATAGGGCTGCGGGTGTGATGCTATTTTTCATACGAACTAGGCGGACGACCCCGTCGCCTTCTCTGCCTTTTCTAAGCTAGCTGCGTCGGCAGCAGGCCGCCATGAAACCAGCAGATCGTAGATTTCTTTTCCAGTCCTTGCCTCGTGAATGCGTGCGCAGAAACGCGAATCGCTAAACATCTCAGCGAGCAGCGCGAGAATATTCAAATGCTCAGTGGTGGACTGCTGGGGAACGAGCAAACCGCAGATCATATTCACCGGCTTGCCGTCACTTGCTTCGTATGCAACGCCCTGGCCGATCTTGAGGAAAGCACATACCGCATGATCCAAGCCCTTCAAGCGACCATGAGGAATAGCGGCGCCATGACCAAGACCTGTACTGCCAAGACGTTCGCGCTCGATCAGACTGGCAAACACTTCACTCGCGCTAAGGCCGATATCTTCTGAGACCATCAATTCGCTGATCAGCTCCAGCGCACGCTTCTTACTACTCACCGTCCCGCAATAGCTGACTCTGCCCGGGCTCAATAGATCTGCGAGTTGATTCATATCTTGCGATCTGTTCCGGTCCATCCCGTCCAGATCAAACCTCCGTGCGTACAAAGCCGCCTTCATACCAGGCGCTTGCGCTCGCTGGATGCGGGAATAGAAAGCGCCTCACGATACTTCGCAATCGTGCGGCGCGCAACGTTGATGCCCTGTTCCTTGTTGAGGATCTGCGCGATCTTGCTGTCACTGAGCGGCTTGCCGTGATCTTCTGCTGCCACCAGTTTCTTGATGAGCGCGCGAATCGCTGTCGCCGAGCATTCTCCGCCCTCGTCGGTACTTACGTGGCTGGAGAAAAAATACTTGAGTTCGAAGATACCACGCGGGGTATGCATATATTTCTGCGTGGTCACGCGCGAAATCGTCGACTCATGCATTTCAACTACGGTAGCCACGTCATGCAAGACCAGCGCTTTCATCGCCTCTTCACCGTGTTCCAGAAAACCACGCTGACGCTCAACGATGCAGCTTGCAACCTTGAGCAGAGTTTCGTTTCGACTTTGCAGGCTCTTCACGAACCAGCGCGCCTCCTGCAACTGATTGCGCATATAAGCATTGTCACTGCTGCTATCAGCGCGGCGTACGAGCCCGGCATAGCCAGCATTGATACGCACTCGCGGCACCGCATCAGGGTTGAGCTCCACGCGCCACGTATTTTTATCTTTGGTGACGATGACATCAGGAACGACGTATTCCGCGCGTCCATCGGCAATCTGATGCCCAGGGTGCGGATTCACTGACTGAATCAGCATCAGCACTTCCTGCAACTCGGGCTGCGAACACTTCAGCCGTCGCATGAGCTGGTTGTACTCGCGATCGGCAAGCAATTGCAGATGTTCGCCAACCAGCTCCTTGGCCTTCTCCAGCCAAGGCGTATCAGGCGGCAGCAACTGCAACTGGATGAGAATGCATTCGCGCAGATCGCGCGCGCCGACGCCGATCGGATCAAAGTTCTGAATCTGGCGCAGCACCGCCTCGACCTCCTGCAAATCGAGATCGAGCAGTTCACGAGCCAAGCCCTCACGGATGTCTTCGAGCTGCACCGCGAGGTAACCGCGGTCATTGATGCTGTCGATGATCGCGTGGGCAATTTCGACATCGCGCGCGCTGAAATTCGTCATGTGCATCTGCCAGGTCAGATGGTCGCGCAGCGTTTCCGATGCGCAGTCCTGGCTTTCAAACTCGCGCCCTTCGGCATCACCACCCTGGCTGTGATGCGACAACGCGCTGTCGTAAATGTCTTCCCATACGCTGTCAACGGGCAGATCATCGCTCAGCGTCCTGAGTTCAGGGCCATCGGTAATGTCGCTCTGCAAACCCGCTGACATTTCCGGTGATTCATCAAAACTGCCGGCGCTGCTATCGGAATGATCATCCGCCAGATGATTATTGAGCGCGCTGTCCGCATGGCTATCGCCATACATCGGCGCTTCGCCGAACTCCACCGCGGCGCTATCTTGCTGCGCCACTGCATCGCTATCGCGAGCTTCGCCAGAACTTTCCCCGCCACCCTCTTCGCCGTCAGACAACTCCAGCATCGGGTTGGAATCAAGCGCTTCCTGGATTTCTTCGCGCAAATCGAGCGCGGACAATTGCAGCAAGCGAATTGCCTGCTGCAACTGAGGAGTCATGGCCAGATGCTGGCCGATACGAATTTGCAGGGTTTGTTTCATTGATCGCAGATCATCTGACGCCGCGCAGGGGCATCGCTCGGCTAATTCTAATGCAAAACATCCGGCATAGCTCTCCGATCACCACGCGCAATAGTCGCTCGCCACTTGCATGCACGCATGGCTCATAGCCGGAAATCCGCGCCCAAATAAACTTCTCTCACCTGCTCGTTAGCCAGCAGCTCCATGGGCGGACCTTGCGCAAGCAGAGTACCGCCACTCAGGATATAAGCGCGCTGACAAATGCCAAGTGTTTCGCGAACGTTGTGATCGGTGATCAGAACGCCGATCCCCTTATCCCGCAGGTGGTTGATTATGCGCTGAATATCCAGAACGGACATGGGGTCGACGCCAGCGAAGGGCTCATCGAGCAGGACATAACGTGGTTGCATAGCGAGCGTGCGTGCAATTTCAACGCGACGACGCTCACCGCCCGATAAACTCATACCGAGCGCATCACGCAGATGTTCAACGTGAAATTCCTCGAGCAATTCGGCGATTCGCCGTTCCTGAGCAGCACGATCGAGATCACGGCGCGTCTGCAAAACCGCACGCAGATTGTCAGCAACCGATAGCCTGCGAAACACCGAAGCTTCTTGCGGCAGATAACCGATA